>RFHE01000284.1 GCA_003696445.1 Calditrichota bacterium
GGCCTGGGAGAGACCACCCGCATTCTGTATTTTCACGTTCCCTGCGCCTGGATTGCTACGCTGGCCTTTTTTGTTTCCGCCTTTTACAGCCTGCGTTATCTGCAGAAGCAGCGCCTGGAACTGGACGTGCGCGCCAGTGTGGCAGCGGAACTGGGTCTCTTATTCGCCTTTCTGGCTACAGTAACCGGTAGCATCTGGGCCAAGAAAATCTGGGGCGCTTACTGGAACTGGGATCCGCGGGAAACCTCCATTTTTATTTTGCTGATGATCTACGCCGCTTACTTTGCCCTGCGCGCCGCGGTTGAGGATGGAGAGCAGCGGGCTCGCCTGGCAGCCGTCTATTCGCTGATTGCCGCGGTAACGGTACCCTTCTTCGTGTTCGTGGTGCCACGCATCTACGATTCCCTGCACCCGGACCCCCTGGTCAATCGAGAAGCGAAAATTCACATGGACCCGCGGATGCTCACGGTATTTTTATCTTCCCTGGCCGGCTTTACCGGGCTGTTTTTCTGGATCTTTCATCTGCGATCCACGCTGAAAATGATCTGGGAACAGAAAATGCAGGGTGTTGAACTGACAGGAGATCGAACATGAACAGTGTTCTATTGGCGCAGCAGGTAGGCGACTCGCTCACCCAGGCCGCCACGGCTGCCTCCAAAGCCAGCCCATCCGATATCTACATTGTGCTTACAGTTACGGTGATTGTCTGGCTGGGCATTTTCTTTTACCTGGTGAATTTAAACAAAAAGGTCAACCAGCTGAAAAATGCCGAGTAAAACAGAGTGAATTCACTGCAAGCAGGAGCAACGTCATGAGAATTAAATACGTCGTGGGTTTGATGATTATTGCCGGCTTTATTGTGTTTGCCGGCATCAATTTACAGAAATCGTTTACCCCCTATGTCACCATTGCCGAGGCCAAGAAGGCCCACGGTGCCGTGCAAGTGAAGGGCACACGGGTGGTCGGTTCCGAGGCGTTCGATATGCAGGAGAAGGTGTTTCGCTTCCGCCTGCTGGATCCCACCGGAGAAGAGATTGAAGTGGTTTACCACGGGGTGAAACCGGCCAATTTCGAGCAGGCCCGGGAGGTGGTAGCCATCGGTACCTACCGTAACGGGCGCCTGGAGGCCGAGCAATTGTTGATCAAATGCCCGTCCAAATACCAGGCGGAAGGAGCCAAATCATGATTCTGGGCATTCTGTTTATTTCGGTGGCCTTTGTTGCGGCGGTGGTGGCGGCGGCCGGTTTCTGGCAGGTCCATCGCACCGGCGAGGAAGCGCTGTACAATCTGGCCCGGCGTAGTTTTTACCTGATGGGGCTGGGCATCGTGCTCAGCATGGGCTATCTAATGATTCAGATTTTTGCCCACAATTTTCAGGTGAACTACGTGTACAGTTATTCTTCCCGCGAACTGAACCCGTTTTACCTGTTTTCCACATTCTGGGCCGGACAGGAAGGCACCTTTTTACTCTGGTTGTTTTACGGCACCATTTACGGCCTCATTCTGCTGGCCACCGTAGGGCGAACCCGGCCGCTGGTGTTGTTCTACATGATGCTGGTACAGGTTTTCATTTTGCTCATCCTGTTGGCCAAAAACCCTTTCGCCATGATCTGGCATGTGTACGATCAGGTGCCGGTTGGCTTTACCCCGCCGGACGGGGCGGGGCTGAATCCCCTGTTGCAAAACCCCTGGATGGTGATTCATCCACCCACCCTGTTTGTGGGCTACAGCTCCACCATGGTGGTGTTTGCCTTTGTGATGGATGCGCTGGCCCGGAAAGATTTTCAGGGCTGGGTGAAACGGGCACAGCCCTGGGCGGTGTTTTCGGCCATGATTCTGGGGACCGGCATTATTCTGGGCGGTTACTGGGCCTACGTCACGCTGGGCTGGGGAGGCTACTGGGGCTGGGACCCCGTGGAAAATTCCTCTCTGGTGCCCTGGCTGCTGATGGTCGCGCTGGTGCACGGGTTGATGATCCAGAAGAAGCGCGGGAGCCTGGTACGGACCAATCTTCTGCTCGGTGCGGGAGCCTTTCTCGCCGTTCTGTGGGGTTCCTTTCTGACCCGCTCCGGCGTACTGGCCGACTTTTCGGTCCATTCCTTTGCCGAATCGGGCCTCAACCTGTACCTGACCGCTTTTATTGTGGTTTTTTCCGGCCTGTTCCTGATTCACTTTTTCCATTCGGGAATCCTTTCCCGGGGTGGAACGCCCTTTGGAGCCGGGTTCCTGAATCGGGAAACGGGCATGTTTGCCGGCATGTTTGCCCTCATGATCACGGCGGCATTCGTCCTGCTGGGCACGTCCGCGCCCCTTTACACACGGCTGTTTGGCAAACCTCAAAATGTGTCCACCCAGTTCTACAATATTCTCAGCATCCCAATCACTATTTTAATTTTGCTGGCGCTGATCGTTGCGCCGGTGGTTGCCTGGAACACGCCGGGGCTGCGTAATCGGCGGGCGGTTACCCTAAGCGCCCTAGCCGGCGTTCTGGTAACCCTGGTGGCCTTCGTTCTGGGCATTCGCCAGCCCATGTCCCTGGTGCTGTTTTACCTGGCCGTGGTAGCCCTGTCGGTCAATGCTGAGGTGGTGGTACGTCTGCTTACCCGTAAACCGGCCAAGGCGGGTGGCTACCTGGCCCATGTGGGTGTGGGAATCATGATCATTGGAATCCTCACCTCCTCCCTATACGATCGAAGCGAAAAACTGACCCTCCCGCAGGGTGTTCCGCAACAATCCAGTCTGGGGTACAAAGTGCAATTTGTCGGGCTGGTCAGTGCACCGGACGGCAAGGATCGGGCCCGGCTCATCGTGGAGGGGAAACTGGGACGCTACGAGGCCTATCCCCGTTTTTATTACAGCGATTACACCCAAAGCTACATGGCCAATCCCGACGTGAAAATGGGACTCACTAAGGACGTTTACATTTCGCCGATCTCATTTGTGCCGGCTGACCAGGCCAATCAAAACGTGATTGAATTGAAAAAGGGAGAAAGCGCCAGTAGCGGACCACTGGGGATTACCTTCGAGCGTTTCGAAGTAAGCATGGGTGCTCAGCAGCAGAAAGCCACCGCCGTGCTTCAGGTTCAGGTCAATCAGGGCAACTATCCTCAGACCCATACCCTGAAGCCTTCCATCTGGATGAAGGCGGGAAAGCTCACCAGTGACGTCGTTCAGGTGCCGGGCACCGATTACCGGCTGCGCATTGAATCGGTCAATGCTTCTGAAGGCAAATTGACCCTGGCTGTGTTGAATCCCACCCAGGAGGGCGGGGAGGCCAGGGATGTTTTTGCTGTAGAATTAAGCGAGAAACCGCTGATCAGCCTGGTGTGGCTGGGGACGGTGGTACTGGTTTTTGGATTTGCCCTTTCGCTTGTTTATCGCGCGCAGGCCAGCGGCAAGGTGTAATGTTTTGCTCAGGGATTGATCCGGCTCGGCGGCTGTTGCAATGCCCCGGGCCTTTTTTGTAATACAGAAGTGCTCTCATTTTGATTCCCCTCACCCAATGCTTCAGACAAAGTTTTTCTTCAGTACCGGTGCGTCTGAAGCTCCTTAAAACTAAAAGGAATAGCGTTACATTTTTGTGCAGATGATGGTTTACATGGTATCCGTATCTGCAACTGGGTAGGTGCAACAAAGCACGCAACTGTCAGCAAAGTAAGAGAGCCTGCCATTTTTTAGGAATTCACTCCCTTCCGCCCTTTCCACTGGCAAGAGAGGTGGTGCGGGGCTCCCTACAACCGAAGGCCTAAGCAGTTTGTTCATTTGTTGACATTCCTTTATTTTGCTGAAAAGCCTTGTTGCACATGCACAGTTGGACTATTTTTCTTACCGAACAGTTTGTCGGCGGATGAAGGGGATCGAGGGGCGGGAAAGCCCAATTTTTGTTTTTTTCTTCTTGATAAAAACGGCCAGAAAATTAAATTAGTAACTCAGGTGCGAGTGACGCACGAGCGGTATCCAGGTTTCAC
>RFHE01000285.1 GCA_003696445.1 Calditrichota bacterium
CTTTTAAAAACCACCGGCGAGGCCGGCTGACCACGAAATTTTTTCTCCAGGTCGCGGAAGGAAACGGGAAGCGCATCCTGGCTGGAAATGGTTACCTGGTTAATCCGGTAAACCGGTTGCACCGACCGGGCCTGCGCCCGGCCGGACCTGAATCCCACGCAGAGTAGAAACAACCCCATGGGTACCAGGAGGCGCCACGTGGGCCTCCACTGGCTCTGGAGCTCCGATCTGGACGGCTGTATTCGTCTGTTGCCCATCAGAAAAATGCCCTTACTTCGGCTGTACCCACGTGAATGGTTCGGGAAAAGCCGGCATCCCGCCGCCCGGTGTAATTGATGGTCATGGTCACGTTGCTGCTCAAAAAGTATTCCATGCGTAAATTCAGCAAGAAGGAAGTGCCTTCCTTTTTCCCTTTGCCCATCTCGAACGGAATGGGCCGGCCGGCGGGGTTGTTGGTCACGTTCACCCTCAACAGGCTTAAGTTGGAAGAAAAACGGGCCCGTCCCCGCAGCGAATAGGCCGCACGCGGTTTCAATTCCCAGTAACGTACCGAAAGCGGCTGTTCCGCGTTCCGATCCCGTTCCCAGCCGCTTTCGGCGGCCAGTTGTAGCTGCCAGCGCACACTGGGCCGGTAATTGAGGGCGGCCTCCAGCGCCTGGCTCAATATGTTCCGATTCCGGCTGGACAGGCTGCTTACCGTCCGCCGATTTAACGTGTTCCGGTAGGTGGTGGTCAGCGTCAACTTGCGCCGGTTCAACCGCCGCCGGACCTGAAGACTCCGTTCCCAAACAATGCGCTTTTCATTGTTGGTTGCATCCAGAAATTGATTGGACAGATTGTTGCGGTAGCGGCTGCGGAGCAGAATCCCCCACACCGGGTGGCGTTCAAAAAAATTGAAATCCTGATTAATCACCAGCGAACCCCGCAGGGTGGTTGCCGGGTCCTGAAACTTGCTGAAATTGAGCAGGTAAATGTCCCGCGCATTGCGGTTCTTGCTTTCCTCTTCAATCTTCACGTAGGTCAGCGTCGAGAGATTCTGGGCCAGCCAGCCCAGGGTTCCCCGCTGCACTTTCTTTCTGGCCAGGGGCGGCCGGTAGGTTAACTGCCAGGCGGTTTCCAGACGGGTAATGTTTTGAAACGAGCCGGTGGGTAAAATGAAGAGTAAGAAATTGCCCTGCGGGTCGGGTACGTATTCGCCCAGGGTTTCGTCGAAACGGTAATTTCCCCGATTCTCCCCTACTTCCAGAAAGACTTTCTCCCGCTGGGCCACCAGCTCGCTGGAGACCTGATAGTCCCACTTGCCCACAAAACTGCCGCTGGTGGAACGGTACTGCAGATTCACATTGGCCAGATGACTCTGATTATCCCGCCAGGTGGTGTCCTGAAACTGCGTGTTGGCCTGATAGACCGGAATGCTGTCCGAGGGCAGTTTTTCAAAGAAGGGGGTAAAGTCCTTTTCCCGGAAGAGAAAAGAGAACTGGCCCTGCCAGTGCGGGTTGGGCCGCAGGGAGGCCTGCAAGGCATGGGTCTGGGTCAGTGCCAGGCGTAAGCGCTGGTTGGTCTGCCTGGGGTTGTAGAGGTAATCCTGGCGAACCGTGCTACTCAGCTCCCACGCCAGACCGCCCAGCGAGGCGATTTTCAGATTGGCATTGCCTTCCTGAAAGAAAAAGCCGGTCAGGCGGCCGGAGGGCTCACGCACCCGCCGGTTT
The DNA here is from genome assembly GCA_003696445.1 of Calditrichota bacterium. Taxonomy (GTDB): domain Bacteria; phylum Calditrichota; class Calditrichia; order RBG-13-44-9; family J042; genus J042. The sequence continues at coordinate 1,710 of RFHE01000285.1, forward strand.
TCCGTGCGAAAGCCGATGCGTGGCTCAATTCCACCCAGCCGATAGGACAGCCACCCGGAACCGCGCAGCCAGTCACTGGAGGCCGAAAGGCGATCGGCATTGATTTTCTCTACCAGCACATGGGCCTCGGGGCGGCGCTTTGGAGTGGCATCCAGCTGAAAGCTGACCCGCCGGGACGACACCTGGCTGCCCTTGTCCAGTTTGCCCAGCGTGGTCCGGGCCACCACATTGCTGACCGGCTGGTAAGTCAATTCGGTTTCCAGGGCAGTCTCCTCATCGTTGAGGGTGGATGGGTCCAGGTCCCAGCGGTAGGTAAACTCGGGCCGGAACTGGCGGTCCAGGGCGGCAAAGTTAGCCTCCCGCCGCCGGTAGCGAGCCTGCCAGCTGAGTTTTCCCAGCCGCCTGCCCAGCAAACGAAACCCCGGCTGCTGGTAGCCGGCCTGCAACTGAAAGGCCGCCCGCTGGTTGTCCTGGTCGTCCAACGAAGAAAACACGTTCTGGTCGAACTGACTGACGCCGACCTCGGCCGATACGGAAAAGGGCTGGCCCAACCGGGCGGTCAGCCGGGTGTTAACAAATTTGTTGTCGCCGGCCAGCGGCACCAGTTTGATGGGCAGGTAATTGCCCTTTCCCGCTCCCACGTACTCGTACACGCCCAGACGTACCCGGCGGTAACTGCCCTGACCCGGCGGCACGCTGGTGAAGCGCACCGTGTAATCTCCCTTTCCGCGCCCCACATACTCGAAATAGCTCACCTTACCGTTCTGGCCGGTGGTATCCCGCCGCACGTAACTGCCCAGACCCTGGCCAACGGAGTCGGCGCCGCTCACCTGCGCCTTCAGGGGATCGTCCCCGGCCTGCCGCAGCACCTCCCGTTCCTGGTCGGTCAAAGGCGCGCTGTCCTCCAACAAATTGTTGGTGTCGTCCCACTCCCGAAACAGGCGCACGTCGTAATCCAGCCAGCCGAGCACATGGCTGGCCTGCGAGGACACACCGAGAAAATTCTTGCTGTAGCGCTGAAAACTGTTGGTGTACTCAAAATCAACTTCGATCCGGTTCTCGGAAGTAATCAGTCGCTTGCTAGTAAAGGTAATCTGCCCCAGGCCGTAATCGATGATGTAGTCATTATTCTCACCGCGAGTTTGCAGCTGGCCGTCCACGTACACCCGTTCGGTGCCGGCCAGAACAATGATGTCCCGCTCCCCGTTCTTGCCGGTTAGCTGGTAAGGACCCTGGCGGCCCTCCTGTCCCAGAAAGGACACCGAATTGAAGATGCCCCGAGAGGTCCCGAAGGTAACCTGCTGCCGGGTGGCACCGGTCTGGTTTTCCACAGTAATCCCCTGCAGCTTGCGTTGCACATTACCGAAACTGGTGTTTTCGTAACGCAGGTTAAAATCGCCCAGCGTGCCGCCCACATGGGGGCTGTTGATTTTCACATAAACTTTGTCCACTTCGCGCAGGGTCTGGGTGTTGCCTTCGGGCTGCAGGGGCGTACTTTCGTCGGTGAGGGCGGCCACCACCTCCACATCCGGCGTAATGTGACCGGAAAGCTGAAGGTTCAACCCGGAATTCAGCGTCAGGTCCTGATTGCTGCCGATCTGGATGCCCCGGACCAGGGTCCCGCTTTTTTGCAGATTCCCTTCGTAACTGCTGATCTCTTCCAGAAAGGGAGATGGTTTAGCCCGCAGGACGACCGCCGAGGAATCTCCCGCCTCAGTCCCGGCTTCAAACCCAGCGCTATCCGGCGACAGTTCCCTGTGCACATAGCTGCCGATCACCGGGAAGGGGTACCTGCGGAAAACGATCTGCAGACTGTCCGCTCCGGACAGCGCGTGCTTGAGCCGCAGAACACCCCTGGCGTAATCCAGACGGTAATGGACACCTCGCAACAACCGGAAACTGCCCGCACGGATGCTTTCGGTCCCGGGCACAATAAATTGCACCGGCAACGGCACGGCCAGCGCGGTGCTATCCAGCTTGATGATCAGGGTATCCGGCGGCAGATCCAGCAGCAGTCGGGTGGGCAGTTGCTGCTGGGCAGGACTGGGCCATACCATCCACAGGGAAATGAGCCAGGCTATCAGATAGGTGTAGATTGAATAAAAAAACCGCAAAAGTCTGTCTCGATTCAGTTTTTATCTGTAGCCAAGCGCCCCTGTAGCACCTCCGTTTTTGGGCAAAAATTAAAGCGGAATCCTTCTCATTCCAAGCTTTCAAGAGAGGAATACACAGGAAAGCACGGGCAGACGAATCGGGTAGGCACAGGCAGCTGGAAAAATTGAAACACAGGCCACAGGTGAGCCCTCAGAGCCCACCCGTGGCCAGGCTGAACTCGACTTGCTAACGGTTTAAAACGACCTTGATGACCTGCTGGAAAGTTCCGGCGCGCATTTCCACCAGGTAGATGCCGCTGCTTACCGGGCGGCCGGCCTGATTGGTTCCATCCCATTGAACCTGATGCCGGCCTGGCCCAACCACACCGTCCATCAGGGTTTTCACCGGCTGGCCAAGGACTGAATAAACGGTGAGGGTTACCCGGCTTCTGATCGGTACCCGAAAACTAACGGTAGTGGTCGGATTGAAGGGATTGGGAAAGGCCGGCAACAATTCAAACCTTTCGGCTACCGGCGACGGCTCGGGTTCAATCCCTACAGGCCCCACCTGCATTTGAATGTCCTCGGCCCTGGTAAAGTTGGGATTGGTTTCATTATTCAAACTGGAGATGGTCACCAGCAGTCCCCTGCCCTGATCACTGACCCACTGGTAGCTGATATTGCTCCACTGATCGGTATTAATTGGAAACCCATTGAAATAAAGGGTCTGGGTGGTGGTGCGGTCCTCCCGAACGCGCAGAGCGGGAAAAGTTCCGGCAGGGAGTTGCACTGTGCCCCAGGCGTCCACCACTACCTGGGACTGGGCCACAGTCACCAGCAATAACCCCTGCCCCAGATCCACCGAATCCCGGCTGGTGTAGGACCAGCTTGTATTGTACGCCAGGGGATAAACAAGAATGGTGTCTGGGTCTTCTGTGGGATCCACAACCGTTGTATCGCTTGTGGAGAATGCTATGCCCAACTGTTTTAATGTGGTAGGCGAGTTTTCAAAGTAAATGTAGGTGGAGGCAGTATCGAGCGAAAACTTCCACCCCCAGTTACTCCCCGGAAAGCTGGCGGCAAACGGGGTACTGGCCGGATCGACAATTTCCACCGTACTGAGATAGCCTCCGGGATAGGCGGATTGGTCGAAGCTCCACACCTGGTTGGCGCCGGCATTGCCCACGTTCACTGGAATACCCTGGCCCGTGGAATCGGACACAAAATAATAGCTTAAACTCTGCCCGATCGCGGGCAGATCTCCCGAATTCACCGTAATCTGCGCCCGGGTGAGCCCGGAAAACAAAGACAGACAGACTAGCAACATCCAGTAACGTCCTTTAGCCATGAGAGCCCTCCTCTATTTAAATTGACTTGTGGGGAGTATGTACAAGAACAACAGGCAAAAAGCTACCAAATTTTTCACCTGAAATATGGGTCAAAATTGCCGGTATTCCAAGAAAAACTGTCTGCAATTCAGCGGACTCGCCATCCAAATTACCAGCCCAACACATCAAATCCTTAATTTACAAGGATTATTTAAGGCTCTAAATTTTTATCCACCATGACCAGAATCACATGGCAAATTCCATACCTCCCTGGACCAAATCTTGCACTCAAAAAGGCACTGCTCACCATACGCAGGAATATTTTCCTGAACATAACGTGGTGTTTCGTTACCTGCACCGCTAAATTAGCCAGGCATGGCAAGCTCATTGAATTCACTACATTTAATTTCGGTACGCTGGTGGAACGGCAGTGCCCATCATGCGCTGACGCTGGCTCGGGCCCTGAGGCAGAGCGGCCTGGGGGTGCTGGTGGCCGGCCGGCGCGGCTCTCCACCCATTCTGGAAGCGGCTCGGTGCCATCTGCCGGTTTACGACGGGCTCCATCACGAATCGATCCAGCCCTGGCGGCTGGTCCTCAATCTCTACCGGTTGAA
>RFHE01000286.1 GCA_003696445.1 Calditrichota bacterium
ACATCCTGCAGCTGAAAACCTTCCAGCAGGCGCAAAAAATCGGGCGACCATTTCCCCAGAAAGACAAGCTGCAGTTTTCTGGCCAGTTCGGGGTGCTCTTCTTTCAAACACCGCACAGCCTGCAGCAGGGTTAAAGGCCGGTTGCCCTGCGAGTAAATGGTGCCCATAATCCCGATTTTTAGCGGCGGTGGCGGTTTCGGGTGCGGCCATTGACCGAAATCGTCCGGGTCGAAGCCGTTGCGAACCACCGTGGTGGGCTTCTGGCAAAGCCAGGGCCGCTGGCTTTTGTACTGGTTGGCCAGCCCGGGATTGACAAACACCACGCCGGTAGCACGGCTCAAACACCAGCCTTCCAGGCGTTCCTGCAGGGCGCGGTGAAACGGAGTAAGCTCCGGTAAATAGGGATTGACCGTCCAGGCATCCCGCATGTCCAGCACAAATTTCACCCCAAGCTTTCGGGCAGCCAGCGCCCCGGCGAGCCCGGCAGTAAAGGGGGGCACCGTACAAAGCAATAGATCGATCGGCTCTTGCCGGTGCAATTTTCTCAGCCGGTCATACAGAAAGGGCAGCCACAGGAGCCGGGAATCGGGCAAAAAACACCCGTTGGCCAACCGGCGGAGCAAGCCAGAGCTTTCCCGAGCAGCCTGCCGATCTGAATCCGGTTTTCTGCCCAAGGCAGACTGCAGCACATATCCCACGCGAAAAGGGTCCAGGGAACCGGTGCGAAATACCCGAATTCCAGAAGGCAAATCCTGCAACAAGGATTCATCCCAACTGTAAAAATAACTGGGCTTTACGGTAACTACACTCACCTGCCAAAAGCGGTCATCGAGGTACTTGAGGAACTTGGTTACCCGCTGAACACCACCGCCACCCATGGGCGGAAAATAATAGGTGACGATAACCAGGTGGGGCTTACGGACAGTAGCGTCGGATTTCTGCAACCAGGTATTCAATCCCGGCATCCCCGTTCATCAAATCCACCGATTCGGTGTCCACGGTCAAAACGTTGAATTCCTCGCGCGCTCGGGCAATCCATTGTTCGTAGGCGCGATTCAAATATTCCAGATATTCGCGTTGAATGGTTTTTTCGAAGTCCCTGCCCCGCTGGCGAATGCGCTCAACCAGCGAATCGACCGATGCCTTCAGATAGATGATGAGATCGATTTTGGGCAGAAACGGAACCATGTTATCGAATAAGTCCCGATAGGTTCGAAAATCGCGCTCATCCATGTAGCCCTGCTCGTAAAGGGACCGGGCAAAAATTTCCACATCCTCGTAAATCGTGCGGTCCTGGATGGCGTTTTTGCCCCCTTCAATAATCTGCTTCTGGCTGCGAAAGCGGTGAGCCAGAAAATAGATCTGGAGGTTAAAGCTCCAGCGGTACATATCGGCATAAAAATCACTGAGATAGGGATTGTCAATCACACTTTCGAAGTGAGCTTCCCAGCCCAACCGTTGAGCCAGTTTCCGAGTGAGAGTGGTCTTGCCCACACCAATATTGCCGGCTATGCCAATCAGGTAACTGCGTCGGTTCATTTGGTCCGATTTCCGTTTTTCTCTTCCGGTTACTTTCCAATTTGCGCAGCCAAATTAGAAGCGAATCTGCCCGTATCCAAGATGGGAAGTGAAAAGCTTTACTCTCTAAGCGCAGGTTATTTTAATCGGAAGATGAATTGTTCGATCACTTTAAAGCGAACCGGCCGGCCGTTCCGAGTCCCTGGTTTGTAAATAAAATCCTTCAGCGCCTGAACCGCTGCCCGGGTAAACAGCTCCCCATCGCTGCGCAGTACCCGGTAGGTTTCCACCCGGCCGTCCAGGCCAACAATCACCTCCAGAATTACCTTCCCTTCATGGTGGGTTCGCTTGTAAATTTCCGGGTACAGTGGGGCCACCCTACGCACATATTGGCGTTTTCCCGCATCTAGGAACGGCTCCAGAATCGGCTCGTTGGTGGGAGGCTGGCCTTCCGCCCCCGCGCCTGGGCTTACCACCGTTGAAGGATGGGGCTTTTTTTCCATCCCTTCAACACCTCCTCCAGGTGGCTCAGGTGGAAAAATCCGCGGCAGCGCCAGGGATACAGTGCTGTCCCTGGGTGGCACAGCAACTGGCTTGGCCGGGAATGCAGGTAGTTGCGTTTTGGTCGGGATGGATGTGCCGGTATCCCCAGGCAGGTTTTTTCCTTTAACCCGATTTTTCTTACTTGCCGAATCGGACCCCGACAGCGGCGTCTCAACCCGAGTTGGATTGGCCGTGGCGATCAGAGAATCTGATATCGTTTTGGTGGTGAGTGGGCTGCGCGGCCGCTGCCTGCGCTGGGAGGAGCGCCGCTGAACCTGCTCCCATAAGGGCAAAATGACAACCCGGCCAAACTGCGAATCATCCTCGTGGTCCACAATCGTTGTCTGAATTTCCGCGATCCGCGTCGTGCTCCAGGAATTGTTCTGCGCGTACAGATCCTCGCTGGCATGGTTGTAAACATTGGCATCAAAATTTCCAGAAATGCGGTTTCGGCCACGCGACTGATTTTTTCCGGCCGGATAATGACCCAGATCGGGCTGGGAGCGATCGAAGCTGATCACCCCATTCCCGTTTTGCGTGATCACGCAACCTTCGATGAGCGGCGTCGAAGCCAGTTCGCAGTTAATGCCAGCAAAATCATTGCCAATAAACGTGCTGTTTCGAACCACCGGGCGGGCCCGAATCTCGCTGCTGAGCCCGGCGTAATAGTTGAACCGAATTTCGCTGTCTTCAATTAGGGGAGCACTGCCGTAACAGGTGATGCCCTTGTAAGCATATTCCACTACGCAGTGCGTTAACTGAGATTGCTGGTTTAGGTTTTTCAACAGGATGCCGTACCAGTCCCGCATTCTGGGTTGCTGGCTTGCCGAGGTAAACACAATCCGCTGGCTGCCCTCCCCACCGCGGGCGATAAGATTGCCTAGAACGATCAGCTCGCAGCGTTCGGGATCGCTGCCTCCCTTGCGGTCATCCTGAACCGGGGAGAATTCGATGCGGGCACCTGGATCGATGGACAGGGTAACCCCCGCTGCAACCGTCACGTCCCCTGTCACTAAAATCCGGCCGTACCAGCGTGTGTCCCGATTGATGGTGCCGGATACACGGACCTGGGCCTGAACAAGGGAGGGGATGCCGCTAAAATACAGCAACGTGACCAGCAAAAGCGGCCTCAATCCAGGCAAAGAGAACAAACGGCGCATCCAGTCAGCTTCCGTTTTTGCATGTTAAAATAAGGACCACCGGTGGGATGCAAAAGAAGAATTTTGGGATCGGGTACAAGCGAAAACAACAGCTACCCAGCCCCGGCCGGCACATTTACGACAAAAGACCGGTATTCGGCTCCGGACGAAAGGAACAACAAACTTGGCCGCTCACCTCAGCGAACGTCAATAAAACGGTCGATCTGGTCGAACAGCTCTTTGTCCTTAAAGGGTTTGATCACATAAGCATCGGCACCCAGTTCGGCGGTGAGCTGTCGGAAGTTCTCCCCCGCCCGCCCGGAAAGTACAATGATGGGCAACTGATCAAAGGTGGCATCGGCACGCAGGGCTTCAATTAACTCGTAGCCAGATAACTTGGGCATCTCCAAATCGGTCACCACAATATCGAAGGGTTTGCTTTTCAGCAAATCCAGCGCCTCGTATCCATTGCGAGCGCTTTCCACCTCAAATCCCTTCTGAAAAAGCAAGCTGCTCACGTACTTGCGGATGCTTAGGGAATCGTCCACCACCAGCGCCCTGGGCTTACGACCGGAAATGTGCTTGCGACTGCGTTTTTTCTCCGCCTTGGTCGGAGAACCGATATCCAGGGAAGCCAGGCTCAACAGGCCTTTTTCGCCCTGCTGGCCTTTCTCCTCCAGGCGAAGGGCGTCCTGGATGATCTGTGGAATGTCCACCACCAGCACCACCTGGCCATCGGCCATGATGGATCCACCGGCAACGTAGCGCAGCCTGCGCAGGCTGGCACCCAGGGTTTTAATTAATACTTCCTCCCGGCGGACAATTTTATCGACCAGTAGGCCCAGGCGCTGGCCATCGTCCTGAACCACAATGACCGGGTATTTCACACCGTGGGTAATCGGATTGGGCCGGCTGCCTTTAACCTGCAACAAATGGCTCAATTGAATCACCGGCACCAGTTTTCCTCGAAAGCGGAAATAGTATCCCGAGTCCCGTTCAATCAAATCCGCCACTCCAACATTCAGGGTCTCTTCCACGTGCATCAGTGGAATGGAATACACGTAGCCGTTAGCTTCCACCAGCATGGACTGAATGACGGAGAGGGAAATGGGTACCCGAATGATAAAGCTGGTCCCCTGACCGGCGGTTGTACTCAGCCGCAAATCCCCCTTCAGCTTTTCAATCTGGCTGCGAACCGCATCCAGGCCGACTCCCCGTCCAGAAACCAGCGTTGTTTCTTCGGCCGTAGAAAATCCAGGGTAGAACAGATAATCCAGGACCTCGCTTTCGCTGAGCCGATTCAACTCGTGCTCGGGCAGCAATTGCTTTTTGAGGATGGTCTGCCGCACGGCCGCTACGTCGATGCCCCGGCCATCATCGTGGATTTCAATCTGAATCTGATTGCGATCCCGATTGGCCTTCAATTCTATGGTCCCCTCTGCGGGCTTGCCTGCCGCCACCCGTTTCTCGGGGGGTTCAATGCCGTGGTCGATGGCATTGCGAATCAAATGGAGCAGGGGTTCGTACAATTCCTCCAACAACGTGCGATCGATCTCGGTATTTTCTCCTTTAATCACCAATTTCACCTTTTTGCCGGCCTGGCGGGCCTGGTCGCGGACCGGCCGGTGAAAGCGCTGGAAAAGCAGGTTAATGGGTACCAGCCGGGCCTGCATAATTTCGTCCAGCATCTCATTGCTCAGCTTGTTCAGCCGTTGCAGGCTCTCTTCGTAGCCTTTGGAACTTTCTTTTAATGAGGCATGAAAGGAGCTGAATTCCTGCTCGAGCTTTTCCAGGCCAGCTTTAACCTGTGTTAGATTCTCAAACTGGTTTTTCAGCGATTCGCGCAATCCCGGATCCAGCTCGGCTTGCTGCAATAAGGTCTCCTTGTTTTCGTCCAAGCTACGGACTACCCCACCAAGCCGTTCGCGTATCTCACGGAAATTTTTCAGATCGGTGGTTAACAAGGGGAGGAAATTTTTCAACCGTTCCAGTTGGTTTTTGAACTGAGTGTGCCCGATTAAAATTTCCGCTGCCAAATTGAGCAACCGATTCATCTGCTCCAGGCTGAGGCGCACCGTGGTTTCCGATTGGCGCATTGGCGAAACCGAAGGGGCCGCTTCCACCCTGGGAGCAGCCTCTTCAATTTCCGGCAGCTCGCTTTTTACCTTGCCGGCAAGAATGGCATCCAGTTGCTGGACAATTTCAGCCGCTTTGAGCGGTTTTTCCACACCTTCGCTGCGCACCGTTTCTACCAGATGCTGAATTTCGTCCACCACTGCAAAAAAGACGTCGAATAAATCGGGTTGCATGATTTCCTTGCTCTGGATCATCTGTTCAAGAATGTCCTCGCAGCGGTGAGCCAGTGTCTCGATGGTTTTGCACTGAACCATCCCAGCGGAGCCTTTTAAGGTATGCATGGTGCGCATCAAGTGGTGCTGGAATTCTTCGTTTTCCGGGTCTTTCTCCAGGTTTAAGAGCAGGTAATTGATGTCCTCCAAATATTCTTGGGCCTCCTGGGCGAACAGATCCAGTACTTCCGGGCTGATTTTAATGGGGGAGGCTTCTTCTGCAGGTGAGGGTTGCTCAGGCTCTACTGAAACCGCTGGCGCTTCGGTGTCGGCATCGACGGCCGGTGCCGGTTCCAATTCCCCAGCAATGGCCCTCGCCAACTGTTCTTCCACTTCCCCATACAGGCTCTGCTGTACAGCACGGCGTACGGTAAGTTCCCGCACGACGAACATGGCCCGGCGCAACACCCCAATGGCTGGTTTAACCTGGGCTACTTGCTGGCGAAGCAACTGTTCCACCAGCGCTTCCATTTTGTCGGTCAGCTCGCCGATTTCGGTTAAACCCAGCATTTTTGCAGCACTGCGGATTTCGTGAATGGAGCGATCGACATCCTGAATGGCCTCCTTGTCGTAGCCGAATTTCTCCAGATTGGTCAGATGCCGTTCCACCAGGTCGAAATTATTGGCAACTTCCTCAGTAAAGATATTCAGCAGCTCAGCGTCCTGTTCGCGCAGGCGGAATAGCTCTTCGCCGGCCTCGGCTTCCTTTTGCGGAACGGTTTCGGCTTGCTCGCTCTTGGGTGCCGGCGCCTCGATTTGCTCTTCCTGGGGGGCCCAACTTTCCAGCGCTGCTACGATTTCCGAAACATCCAGATCGGGGTTTTGCAGGCGCTGTTCAATAGCTTGGCAGGCTTTTTCCACCAGCGCGGCCAACGGCTCGGTTACCGGCCGGCCTGACTGTTGAACTCGCTCCAGCAAGTGTTCCAGAGGCCCGGCCAATTCCACCACTTCGGGATGCTGCAGCATCTGGGCCGAGCCGTGAATGGTGTGCACCAAAACGCCCACTTTTTCCAATTTTTCCGGATTTTCCGGATCGCTCCGGAGTTCGCTTAACGCCTCTTTTAAACGCTCCAGGTTTTGCTGAACTTCTTCAGCAAATACCGTTTCCAATTCGGGCTCAGCCTCAGCTGGTTCGCTGATCAGTTCCCCGGGTTCTTCAAGCGTGGGCTCCTGAGGCAGCGGTACTGATAACCGCTGTTGTAACTGACTGAGCAACGCTTCTTCCTGTTGCTGTGAGAGCTCTTCCGGCAAGGCAGCAGCCAGCTGGTTGAGCCATTCCTGCAGCAGCTCCTGGATGGCCTCCACCAGCGGTAAATCCGGTTGTTCCGGCCCTCGGGTGGTCAACAGGCTTACCATGTTCTCGCCAAGCTGTTCCAGATCGCTACGGCCCAGCATGCGGCCATTGAACTGAATTTGGGCGGCAATGCCGGTGAGTTGCCCGAGCAGATTATCTAAAGAAGCCGGCGGCTGTTGGGCGATTCTCTCCGATAGTTGCAGGATGCGTCTTTGCAACACTTCCAGAACGGCCTGTGCCGCTTCTGCCAAACCAACTTTTTGGTGTTCCTTGCGCAATTCCTCCAGCCGGGCGACCATGCCCTTCCAGCCTTCTTCGGAAAGATGGGCGAATTGTTCTTTCCAGGACTGGAACACTTCCCTAAGGACCTGCAAATTTTCCGCGGTTAAATGCTGCCGCAGTTCGGAGAGCAGGAGTTCCTTTAACAGGTTAATGGCCTGGTTGGCCGGCTCTAATTGGAGGAGGCGGTCCCAGTAGTGCAGGTTATTGAGAATGGTGGCCACCTGGGCCAGCGTCGATTCCTCCCATTGGGCAGGCGGTGCTTGTTCAAGGAACCGATGCAGTTTTTCAGCAAACCGACCGGCAATGTGCTGGTAGGCTTCGCGAAGGGTGTGCAAGTCTTCCAGCCCAACCAGCGGTTCTCCGCCCAGCAGCGTGGCCTGCAATTCGGCCAGTTTTTGGTTTATCCGGGCCACGTGGTCCGCTTCCCGGGAGTCCAGGGTGGCATCCACATAACCGGGAATCAGGGAAAATAGGTCACTCACCTGAGTGAGGAGGCTTGGTGGCCAGGGCGATTCCGAATCCATTTCCTGGCGCACCAGACGAATCAAATGATCGGCCACCACCACTGTACCCGGGTAGCCGTGAATCTGACCCATCTCCTTGAATTCCTTCAAACGCTCCTGGAGCCGCTGTCTGGCATCCTGATCGCCGGGATTGTCCACTACCTGCTTAAGCTGATGGCGAATTTCCTGAAACAACTCTTCCAGCTCGTGGAGGAAATAATCCCGCAGCAATTTTTTGCGCCGGCGTTCCTCCTCGCTGAGCGGTTCAATTTGCAATCTGTTTTGCTGTAATTCTTGCTCGATGCGGGAGACGTAATCCTCCAGTTCGCTGGCTCTGGTTTCGGCCTCCCCGCCGCCGACCTCGGCAGCCTCCTCGGCTGGCTCCGTTTCTTCGAACAATGCCTCCATGGGTTGAGCGGCTTCTTCGGCTTCCGCCTTGCTTAAGAGCTGCTGCAAAACCGGCTCGCGGTGTTTCAAAAGGGCCTGCCAATTGTCCAGCAATTGTTCTATCTGCCCTTCAAAGTTCCGGAAAAAGTTTTCCAGCGAATCGATTGCGCGTGGCCTGGCAGAAACGGCTTCGAGCAATTCGGAAAGGCGCTGTTGTTCCGTTTCGGGCAAGTTTTCCAGAACGGTGGCGCGCAGTTCGGGTTGACCCAGGGCTACCTTAAGGCTGCGGGTGAACAGCGCCGCCTTTCCTGCGGGTAAGGATTGCGCTTTTTGCGTAGCCCGCTCTTCGACCAGAAGCTGACAGAATTCGGCCAGGGACACCGGCTGGTCGGCCGGCTGATGACCGGCTGGCGCGGAAGTGGGTTCCGCCGGCTCACCGGCAAGCAGGGCAGGCCAGTCCACTTCGGAACCAAATTCGGTAAACATCTCCACAAACTGGCGGGCATATTCATCCAGCCGGGCCAAGGAAGTTTCCAGGCTGTTTTGTTTCAGATTCTCCAGCACATCGCCAAAAAAGATGGACAGATCGCTGGTGAGCTGATGCTGTGCTAATTTTTCCACCCCTTCGAAGGCGGTGGCCTGGCCTTGAAGCTGATGAAGCAACTGTTCCAGATTCTGACGGCGCGCCTCATCCAAAATGCTTGGCGCTGCCTGGCGAATCCGGTTAAGCAGCTCCAGAAAGTAAAATGTTTCGAAACCAATCGGAGTATCCGATCTCATGGCCCACTCCTGGTTGATTGCTTGATTCATGTTCAAAGCGTCCATCTGCGGTTATTCGGGTAACCGAAATTTTGCTACTGCCACATGCAAGGCGCGGGACAGGCGTTCCATCTGTTCAGCCAACAGGCGGGACTTTCGGGCCCCTTTGGCTGTTTGCTGGGCAATGGTCGCGATGCGCTCCATGGCCTTCACGATGCCCGAACTGGCCTTGGTTTGTTGTTGAAAAGCCCCAGAAATTTCGGTAATAGAACGGGAGGACACCTGAACCATTTCCAGAATCTGCTTTAACGAGGTCCCGGCTTCATCCACCAGTTTGGTTCCCTTCTCCACTTCCTGTGTACCATGCTCCATGGCCTGGACCGCCTCACTGGTTCCCACCTGGATGCTTTCGATGAGCACGGCAATGTCTTTGGCCGCTTGGCTGGAGCGTTCGGCCAAAATGCGCACTTCGTCGGCCACCACGGCAAATCCCCGACCAGCGTCGCCGGCCCGGGCCGCCTCAATGGTTGCATTTAAGGCCAACAAATTGGTACGGTTGGCAATCTCACTGATTACTTCGATGATTTCCCCGATTTCCGAACTGCTTTCTCCAAGCAAGCGAACTCTTCGCGTGGTCTCCTGAACCGTTTCCCGAATCCGGTGCATTCCTTCAATGGATTTTTTTACCACTAAGCTGCCTTTTTGGGCTACCTCTGCGGCCCGCTGGGCCGATTTGGCCGCCTGAAGCGTCCGATCGTTGGCATATTTGATGATATCGGCCATCTCCCGGGCTGCCTTGTAGGTGGCTTCAATTTCCTTGGCCTGTGTTTCCGCCCCCTGGGCCATTACCTCGGTAGTGAGAAGCACTTCCCGGGTAGATTTGGAAATCTGATCGGAAGCCGCCTTCACATCGTGAACCAACCGGGACAATTCTGCCACCATTAAGTTGAACGAATCGGCCAGCGCCCCCAGGGTGTCGGCGGTCACCTCGGCACGAACGGTAAAATCGCCATCAGCAGCCGCCGAAACAATGCGCAGCAGGCTGGTAATCTGCTGCTGAAGGCGATCGCGATCGGCCTCCGTTTCAATCAGCCCTTCCAGCTTCTCCAACATTACATTCAGTGCCTGACCGATTTTTTCCAGTTCGTCGTAGGTGTGCATGTCCGACCGCAAATGGTAATTGCCTTCGGACACCTGATTAACAAAAGCCACATACCGATCGATAGGCCGGGTCACCATTCTGGAAAGCACAAAACTGGCCAGAAAAGCGAGCAGCAAACCGGGAGCTAGGTAACGAAACATCATGCCCCATGCGGAAGGCAACTGTTGGGCCAGGGCAGCGGGATCAACATCCAGCCGGGCCACGGCCACCACGTTATTCAAGCCATCCACAATGGGGACATAGGCGCTGGATTGTGGCCCTGGATTTCCGGCATGGTGGTACAATTCGATCTGGCCCTGTTTTACCCGCAAAAGAACGGAAGGCGGCAGGGTTTGCTGGCTTAAAAATTTCAACGCCCGGCTGGTGGAAAAAATCACCCGGGCCTGATTGTTTTCCAACCTCAGCACCGAAATGGTTTTGATCGGTATCAGGGTGTTTTCTTTATTCAACCAGCGCTGGTATTCTCGGATTCGGGAAGCAAGAGATCGGTAGGTGGGATTGAGCACTGCACTGGCCTCGCCCTCTTCCAGAGGCAACGCCCGGAGCGAATCCCCGGAAATCCCAAACTGCAGGGCCAGAGCCGCCTGGCGCAGCTGGCGATCGACAGCCTCCAGACGCTCCTGTTTAACCTGCCGCATGTGCACTGCCGACAGAATAGCCAGACTCCCCAGCGATAGAAGACCAAGCACAATAAAGAATTTCCACAGCAGCCCCAGATGAAACCGTCTCATTCGCCCACCTTAGTAATAGTGCTCCAGAATTTTCTCATGCCGGAGAAGCTGAGCGGCATCCAGAATGTAGACAAGCTGATTGTTTTTCTCAACTACACCTTTAACAAAGGGTAGAATGGCTTGCGGGATAATTTCCCGGGGCAGTTTTACTCCAGAAGGTGTGTATGTGCTCATGCTGTAGATTTTATCCACCAGGGCACCAATCACAATCTCCTCATGTTCAATCAGGATGACCATATCGTCGGACCAGACCTCCTTGGGCGCCAACCCCAGGATGGTGGAAATGTCCACAATGGGGAAAATTTCCCCTCGCAGGTTAAACACCCCCAGGTAAACTTCGTTACTATTGGGCAGCGGGGTGAAGCCAGGCAACGGCACCACTTCCCGAATGCTGGAGATATCCATTCCAAATTGCTTGCCACCCAGTTCAAAAATAGAGAGCCGGTGCTGGGGTTCGGGAAAATCGCCTTCACTGCCCGACTTTACCTGTGGTTGCTGATTGTTCACCGCCATCCCTTTTTGTTACCATTCTGCCAATAAGAAAAAGCGCTAATCTAACCAAAAAGGTTAAATTAGCGTTAAAAAACACCCCGCACTTTTCTGCTCCCGCAACAAATCAATGGTTCAGGCCTCAATCAATTCCCGAACCTTGCTAACCAGTTCCTCATCTTTAAAAGGTTTGGGGATAAAATCGTCGGCACCCAGTTCTTTAGCCATGGTGGTTTCCCTCGGGGTGTCCTTGGCCGAAAGCATGACCACGGGAATATTTTTGCTGGCTTTAACTGCCTTTAGAATGTCCAACCCGTTCACGTCGGTAAGCATGATGTCCAGGATAATCAGGTCCGGGGTATGTTCATCCAAGTACTGAAGGGCTTCCTTTCCTGTGGCTACCGAAACAATGTTGTAATTTTCGTTTTCCAGGGCGATTTCGACCATTTTTCGGATCACCACACTATCGTCCACCACCAGGATGGTCTTCTGCGCGCCGGGCTCGGCTTGTTTGGGAGGGGCCGTTTCTGCAATTGCTTCCTCCTGCTCAATGGAACCCAGCATTTCTTTAAGCGATTGTTCGGTGGCAGCCAGTTCCTCATCAAAAATGCTGCTGATGTCGAAGTCTTCTTCTGCGGTTTCGGTGGGGGCTTCAGCGGATTGGGTTTCGGAGCGGGCTTCGGCACTCTCCTCTGCGGATTCCGGCGCCTCTTCGATCAGGTCGCCGATTAATTTGTCGAAATCGTCTTCTGCTTCGCCGGCGGTACCGCTCTCTTCCAACCCGGCAAACAGGTCCTCACCACCCTCTCCAGCTTCGCTTTCTGTTTCCTCTCCCATGGATTGGAGAAAATCCTCTTCCTCACCGGGAAATTCCAGCGCTTCCGCTGATGAGTCTTCTTCGCTCGGATGGGCTTCCGGTGCTTCAGCTGCTTGTGCGGCCTCTTCCCCAGGGCTCTCTTCCGGCTGCTCAGCAGCCTCTGTTCCAGAAATGTCCTCGTCAGCCTCAAGGTCGCTGGAGGCACTCAGCAGATCAAACTCGTCGAATTCTTCAAGCAACGCATCCTGCCCGCTGCTTTCGGTAAATGTTTCCGCTTCTTCCTCCGGCTGAGCAGCGGCTTCCAGACCTTCTGTTTCAACGGGTGCCTCTGGTTCAGCAGAGGCATCTGTTGGCTGGGCTTCGGCCTCGCCGGTAGCAGTCTCTCCAAGCACTCCCGGTTCCTCGGATGAGACTTCACTCCCCCCCACCACCGTTACCAAACCTTGTTGTCGCAACTGCTTCAATACCGCCGACACTTCCTGGAGGTCCATGCTCAGAAATTCGGCCAGCTGCGCTTCGTCCATCACCCCATCTACCGAAAACAGCACCTTCCATTCCGGGATTCGCAGCTTGAGCGAAAAAATTTGATCTTGCAAGGATTCTGAACGCTGAAATACCTGACCCACCTTTGGTCTCCCGTTTATGGTTAAATTTTTACATTATTTCACAATCGCAGGAATTTGCTCTGGCTTTAACGCGTTTTTTATTTAAATCTAAATTTTTAATGAATTTATTCCCCCTATTCAGGTATGTCAAGCAAAATATGGGCCGGTCTAAGTTCGAACCAAAACCACCCTTCCCAGCGATCCCTCTTAGTTATGTATCGAACGACCAACACCGTTTATTTATGTCGAAAGCCGGGCGACAAAATTCAGGTCGATTTTTAACTTTTTGGTTCAAAAAACCAAAGTAGGGTTCCTTTTGCTGACAAACTTTGATACCGGTCAATTGGTTAAACATTAAAGCGCACGGTAATAATGTCGCCATCCTGCACAATGTAGTCCTTACCTTCCAGGCGAAGCAGGCCCTTTTCCCGGCAGGCGGCCAGGCTTTTGAACTTTATGAACTGGTCGTAGTGGACCACCTCGGCCCGAATAAAACCCCGTTCCAGATCGGAATGAATGGCGCCAGCCGCCTTTTGTGCCGGGGTGCCTTTGCGAATGGTCCAGGCCCGGCATTCGTCCTCACCTACGGTAAAAAAGGAAATCAAACCCAGTAATTGATAGGTCGCGCGAATCATGCGCGGTAGAGCCGGTTCCTCGATGCCCAGTTCCTGCAAAAACTCCTTTCGCTCAGCCTCCTCAAGCTGCGAGATCTCCTGCTCAATCTTTGCACAGAGCGCTACCACCACCACGCCGGGTTGAGCGGCCAGATCGGCAAAGGCTGCTTCAATCCGCCCGGCATCCTGAATTTTCGTTTCGTCAATATTAATCACCACAACCAGTGGCTTGGCGGTTAAAAACTGAAACCCTTTCAGTTGCTTTTCTTCTTCCTCGGTAAAAGACAACTCCCGCAGCGGTTTCTCCTGCTCCAATTGGGCGGCACAGCGCTTCAACAATGCCAGCTCTCGCTGGCCCTGTTCGTCCCTGGCCTTCATTAGTTGCTTTTCCAGTCGGGCAAGCCGATTTTCCACAATAGCCAGATCGGAAAGCAGAAACTCGGTCTCTACCAGTTGGAAATCGGCCCTGGGATCAATCCTGCCGGCAGGATGGGGAAAATATTCATTGTCAAAATCCCGCAACACCAGGCAGAGGGCATCGGTATTTTTCAGGATCTGCAAAAATTGCGCATCAAAACCGCCCCGGCCCTTTTCGCTTTCCACGCCCCCAACATCCAGAAATTCGATGGTCGCCGGCACCTTTTTGCGCGGTTTAAAGATTTCACTCAGCGCATCCAGGCGAGGGTCCGGTACTTGAACCACGCCACGATGCACTTCCACCCGCCCTGCACCGCTGGTCGGTGGCACCGCCTGACCGGTTAAGGTGGAAAACAGGGTCGATTTGCCTGAATAAGGTAATCCAATAATGCCAACTTCCATTCTGTTTTTCTCCTCAGATTCTTTCTTTACAAATTCCTTGCCACAAAACCTTCGCTTAAACCTGTCCAACCACGAAACCAAGTAAAGTTACAGGTAGGCCTAGCCCATTCAAAATCCTTCTTTCTGTCAAATATCTCCCGATTTTCGTTGGTTCCAGCGGCTTTCCAGCCGGCTTGTTTAGGGCAGTTGCTTCCGTTAAATTGGTTTGTTTATTAAACGACACAGGAGGAGGCCGGTATGTTTCACGGAACCATTGTGGCCCTGGTAACCCCGTTTCGAGCGGACGGTGCTTTAAACGAAGAAAAGGTTCGCGAGCTGGTGCAATTCCATCTGGACAGAGGGACCAGCGCCATTGTCCCCTGCGGGACCACCGGCGAATCGCCCACCCTGAGCGACGCGGAAAAGCTGCGGTTGTTTGAAATTGTGGTCGAAGAAGTGAACGGCCGAATACCGGTCATAGCCGGTACCGGTACCAACAGCACGGCCAAGTCCATTGCCCTGACCCAGAAGGCCCGGGAAATCGGTGTCGATGGGGCCCTGATCATTACCCCCTATTACAACAAGCCCACCCAGGAGGGCCTTTACCGGCATTTCAGGGCTGTGGCCGACCAGGGCGGACTGCCCGTGGTGATTTACAACGTGCCCGGCCGTACCAGTGTGAATCTTTTGCCCGAGACCGTGGAACGGCTCTGCACCCATTCCAATATTGTGGCTATTAAAGAGGCTTCCGGGAATTTGAGCCAGATTTCCGAGATTCATCGCCGCTGCGGAGAACAGATTACCATTCTCTCCGGGGACGACGGGCTGACCCTGCCCATTCTTTCTGTGGGCGGCAAAGGCGTGATTTCGGTTTCCGCGAACATTGTGCCCGATCGGCTCAATGCCATGATCCAGGCCTTCCAGGCGGGCGACCTGGCCGGAGCGTTGCGCATTCATCATCAACTGGCCGATCTGCACCGGGACCTGTTCCTGGAGACCAACCCCATCCCCATTAAGACGGCCATGAACATGATGGGCTTTGAGGTAGGCGGTTTCCGGCTACCCCTGTGCGAGATGAGTCCGGCCAATGCCGCTCGGTTGAAAAAAACATTGGCCAATCTGGGTCTGGTGTAACCGGCGGAGAAAGGTCGGTAAGAACGAGAAGAACATGGCACTGATTGTTCAAAAATATGGTGGCACCTCCCTGGCCGATCCGGAACGGATTAAGGCCATTGCCCGCCGGGTGGTGGAGGAGCACCGGAAAGGCCATCAGCTGGTGGTGGTGGTGTCCGCCATGGGCGACACCACCGATCGGCTGGTGGAGCTGGCCCACCAGGTGAGCAAGAATCCCCCCCGCCGGGAGATGGACATGCTGCTGTCCGTGGGCGAGCGCATTTCTATTGCCCTGCTGGCCATGGCCATTTCCGATCTGGGCGTCCAGGCCATCTCCTTTACCGGTTCCCAGGTGGGCATCATTACCGATACCCGGCACACCGAGGCCCGCATTCTGGAGGTGCGTGCCCATCGGATCCGCGAGGAGTTGGACCGGGGCAAGATTGTCATTGTCGCGGGCTTTCAGGGGGTCAGCATTAACAAGGAGATTACCACCCTGGGCCGCGGGGGCTCGGATACAACCGCCGTAGCCCTGGCCGCCGCCCTGCAGGCCGATCGGTGCGAACTGATGAAAGATGTGGACGGCATTTTTGTCGCCGAACCCCGACTGGTGCCGAACGTCCAGTTAAACCCCCGGCTCAGCTACGACGAAATGATCGAAATGGCCAACCTGGGTGCCGGCGTGCTGAAAACCGAATCGGTGGAGGTGGCCAAGCACTACCGGGTCAAAGTGGCCGTGGGCAATAGCTTTACCGGACGCATCGGGACCATCATTACCGACAAATCCCTGGACAGTTCAGCGGTTCGGGGCATTGTGGGCCAGAAGGAACTGGCCTGGATCAGGCTGCCCCTGCCAGAGCCCCCGGCAGCGCACCTGCATCAACTCAATCAACAGCTGGTGGAAGCACGGGTTAAAATGCAGCACTTTTCGCTGACCGATGGGGCCGTCTGGCTGGCCTTCCACCGCCGCTTTTTGCCCGACTTCAATCGCTGCCTGCAGGCCTCCCCGCTGCTTTCCCGGTTGAACCTGAAACCTCAGGTGGACGAAACCTCCGGCATGGTGGCCATCATTGGTACCGGTCTCAATTTCAATTCGGAGACCGCCGGGCGCGTTTTTCAGGCACTGGAAAACCTTTCCTGTCCCACCGAAAACCTGCAGGTCTCCGAACTCAAAATCACCTTCCGCTTGCCCGCAAGCCGGGTCGATCCGACCATCCAGTTTCTGTATCAGCAATTGTTAGAAAGGACCTCATGCGAAGACTGACCTTGCCCCTTGCCCTGTGCGTGTCGCTGGCACTGTTCGGCTGTGGCTCCTCAACCGACCGGGCCAGACAGACCCAACTGCTGCGCGTGGCCCTGTTCGACAACCCCACCAATCTGGATCCCAGAACTTACAGCGATGTGGTCTCCTACAAGGTCATCGAACAGGTCTTCGATTTCCTGGTTCGCCCGGATTCCACCGGCGTGCCGCAGCCGGAACTGGCCGATCATTGGGAAACGCCTTCGGACACGGTTTACATTTTTTACCTGCGCAAGGGTGTGCGTTTTCACGATGGCACGCCCCTCAGCGCCTACGACGTGGCTTTTACTTTTCGCAGCATGCTGGATCCAGCGCTGAAAGCCCCTCTGCGCAAAAGCCTGGAGGTGATCAAAGCCATCACAGTGCTGGACAGCTTTCGGGTCGAGTTCAGCCTGTCGCATCCTCACGCGCCGTTTCTCTCCAATCTGGAAGTGGGCATCGTTCCGGCCCATCTGGCCGGCAGCGATCCGGAAGCATTTAAGCAACATCCAGTGGGGAGCGGTCCTTTTCAATTTGTGCGCTGGGACCCCGATGCCCAGGTGGTGCTGAAGCGCAATCCCCGTTACTGGCGGGGCCGCCCGCTCCTGGACGGCATTCAGATGAAAATCATTCCTGAAGCCACGACCCGGGTGCTGGCTCTGGAAAACGGTGAAGTGGATTTTTTGATGAACAATTTTCCCGAACGCTACCTCCCCCGCCTTCGGGCCAATCCCCGGCTGAAGGTGCTGGCGCATACCGGTTCCAATTACGTTTACATCGGGCTCAACCTGCGGAATCGCTACCTGAAACACCTGGCCGTTCGCCAGGCCCTGGCTTACGCCATCAATGTGCCGGAGATGATCGCCAGTTTAACCGCCGGGCTTCACACCCCTGCCACCTCCCTGCTCTACCCCGGCAACTGGGCGCACAACCCCAATCTGAAGCCCTATCCTTACGATCCGGAAAGAGCCCGGGCCCTGCTCGATGAAGCAGGCTTTCCAGATCCGGATGGCAACGGCCCGGCCATGCGGTTCACCCTCACCTACAAATGTACGGACAAGCTGCAGAGCCGCCAGAAGGCTCAGGTCATCCAGCAGTACTTGGCCCGGGTGGGGATCGGCGTGAAGATTCAGAGCTACGAATGGGGCACCTTTTTCGACGATGTGCAGCACGGCCGCTTCGACCTGTACTCACTGACCTGGGTCGGTGTGTACGAGCCGGACATTTACTACCGCCTCTTTCACTCCAGCAGCATTGGCAGCGGGGCAAACCGGGGGGGCTATCGCAATCCGCAGGTGGACCGCCTGCTGGAACAGGCCCAGCGCACCCTGAATCTGGCCAAACGCAAAGCGCTTTACTGGAAGGTTCAGGAAATCCTCCATCACGACCTGCCCTACATTTCCCTGTGGTACGAAACCAATGTGGCCGTCATGGACAGGCGATTGACCGGCTTCCAGCTGTACCCGGCCGGCGAGTGGAAATCGTTCTGGAAGGTACACTTTCTTCAACCAGCCGAGTAAGCCGGGCAGCGCATGAGCGTCCCCTATCGTTGCCCGAGAAAGCCATCGCCGGACGGGCAGAGAATTTTTAAGAAAAAATTGAATTTAAACGGCCTGCGAATTAAGTTCGCCGTTGTTTTGCCGATTTGGATGATTCGGGATTTTCCTTTCACCCTGCAGGAAGCGCTTGCAAATAAACGATCATCGATTGTTCGAGTGAGGCCGGACACGGCGGCGAAGCACGTTTTGGAGCACAGAAAAACCTTCCGATTTCAGAATGGGCGATTGCGTTTTTTGTTCTTCACCATCAGAGGTTAACCCTCCCGGTAGTCTGGCGGGAGGGCGCTTCTGCAGGTTGGTGCTTTTTTTCCTGCTTGCCGGGCTAATCTTCATCCCTTCCGCCATCGGACGGGCCGGTCCACCCGACCATTCCCCTGCTTCGGGGAAAAAGTATTTCCGCGGCCGGCTGGTAGCCCGGGCCGTGCGTACCGACCACCCGCCGGTCATCGACGGGCGGGTGGACAACTGCTGGCTGAAGGCTCCGGTCCACTCCGGTTTCCTCCAGCGAACCCCCTACCAGGGCTACAAAGCCACCTGGGACACCCGTTTCTACATCCTCTACGACGATCACAACCTCTACCTGCTTTTCGTCATGCTGGATCCGGAGCCGGAACAGATCCCAGCCCGGCTGGTTGAGCGCGACACGCGGTTCTCCCCGGACGACAACATCAATTTTTACCTGGACACCTTCAATGATCACCAGCGGGCCTACTTTTTTTCCACCAACCCGCTGGGCGTAGAACAGGATGGACTGATCAGCGACAACGGGCGGCGGGTGGACATGAGCTGGGATGGGGTTTACCAGGTAGCCGCCCGCAAAATGAAGTACGGCTGGGTGGCCGAGTTTGCCATTCCTTTCAAAATCCTTCGTTTCGATGCCCATCGGAAATACCAGGTGTGGGGTTTTAACGTCTGGCGCATGCGCAAGGAACAGCGCGAGGTCAGCTTCTGGAGTCTGGTGAGCCAGGACTACTCCACCTTTCGCCTGGATCAGGGTGGGGTTCTCATCGGATTGGAGGGCCGGCTGGCCGCCGGCAAGCACCTGGATTTTTTACCTTACACGACCAGCACGCAGCGGTCCCTGGCCGGCGGGCAGGATAAGCTGGACGGTAAGGTGGGGTTCGACCTGCGCTACGGGCTTACCTCCGACCTGACCATGAACCTGACCGTGAATCCCGACTTCGGGCAGGTGGAAATCGACGAGGAGCAGATTAATCTGGACAAGCGCTTCGAGTTGATCCTGGAAGAAAAACGCCCCTTTTTCCTGGAAAACGCCAACCTGTTTAAAGTGCCCATCCGAACCTTTTACAGCCGGCGCATCGGTGCCCAGAGCGACATTAAGCTGGGGCTCAAAATTACCGGGAAGCGCGGGCCCTATTCGCTGGGGCTGGTGCATGTGGCTACCGGGGACTGGGAAAACCTTGGCCTGGGCGATCCGAACAACGATTCCCCCGACGAGTTGTTCAACATCGTTCGCGTGCAACGGGATGTGCTCAACAACTCCAACATCGGCATCCTGCTGACCGACCGAGAGCAGAACCTGACCGGAAATGATTACGCCTACAACCGTTCCGCTGGCATCGACTGGAACATCTTCCTGGGCCGGCGGGAGCTGTTTCAGGGGCACTTTGTTTATTCGGCCAATTCCGGTCCCGGGGGCGAGGGAACGGCAGGCACGGCCGTGCTCTCCCACTTCGACCGGCTCTACACCTTCTACCTGCAGGGCTATTATTACGACCCGCAATTCGAAGTGAACGGCACCGGCTTTTTCCCCAAACTGCCGGACAATGGCTACCGGGAAGTCAGTACCTTTGCCGAAATTCATCCTCTCATCAACCGCAAAGTGGTCCGGCGATGGGGCCTCAGCTCGCTGGCACGGGTGTACAAGAACACCCGCGACCGGGGCACCAGTTTCGGAGACCAGAGCCAGATCTTTGTCGAGTTTCCCGACCAGTCGCGCCTCACCTTTACCGCCACCTTTTTCCAGGACGTCGAATTCGACCTTCTGGAACGCTTCGACCAAATTCGTTACGACGGGCAAGACTTCAGTCTGGAACTCAACACCGACACCGGCAAACCCTTGGCCCTTCGGCTCAAACTGAATCACGATACCCAGTACTATTTTCAAACCCACACGGTTGGATTTAACCGCGGGGTGGAAGGAGAGCTCCTGTTTAAGCCTATTTCCAATGGCTTTCTGCGTTTCGGCTATCAGATTCGCCAGTTTCTGGACGGGGACAGAAAACTGATGCCCGTGGAGAAAGTGGGCCAGAGTAACGTGCGCCTGTTTACGCTGCGAGCCCGGTATCTGCTCTCCCGGGACCTGTTTACGCGCGGGTTCGTGCAATACACCAATGCCGCCGAATCGGTGGACTTTTTCCTCAACGCCCAGAACCAGCCGGAACTGAAATACAGCGTTTTCAACCGCCTCAGCGCCAATTTTCTGCTCGGCTGGCGCTACCGACCGGGCAGCACCATCTATTTTGCCTATACCCAGGAATGGGACGATTCTCTCACGCCGCATCTGCATAGCCAGAACCGAATTTTCTTTGTCAAGTTCAGTTATCTGTGGGGTTTTTAATTGAACCCGCTTCCAGAAAACCTGCAGGAAGAGCATCGGTTGTGGCGGGAAGGCAGGCAACGGGTGGCCGGCGTTGACGAAGCCGGTCGCGGCCCGCTGGCCGGACCGGTGGTGGCAGCTGCGGTGATTTTTCCACCCCTCACCTACAACCCCGAAATTCGCGACTCCAAAAAACTCACCCAGCACCAGCGGGAAAACCTGTTTGCCTGGATTCAGGAAAATGCGGTGAGCATCGGCATCGGGGTCGTGGAACCCGAGCAGATTGATCGAATCAATATCCGTCAAGCCAGTTTTCTGGCCATGCGTAAGGCCATCGGCAGCCTGAAGCCACCGCCGGACTTCCTGTTAATTGACGGTGAACCGTTACCGGAAAACATCCTCCCCCAGCAGGCCTTTGTTAAAGGAGAAGATCGCAGCTTCAGCATCGCTGCGGCTTCCATCGTGGCCAAAGTCACCCGGGATCGCCTGATGCTGGAAGCCCACCAGCTGTATCCCCAGTACGGGTTTGACCGCCACAAAGGCTACGGCACCGAACTTCACCGCCAGCGAATTTTCCAGTACGGCCCCTGCCCGCTGCACCGCCGGAGCTTTCTGAAAAAATTGTTTGCCGGCCCGTCCTGACACTCATCCTTAGCGCCGCCAGAGGGCCTCGGCCCTTCAGCTTACCACCAGTGAGAAAGAGGCAGCCTGGTCCCAACGTGCAATTTTTGCCCGTTACCGGACCAGGTGCGAAATTTATTCACTATAGCGTGCGAGCAACTCAGCATCCAAGACTCAGTAGCCGGCGCCCCAGGCATCAATAATTGGACATTTCTGACTGTTCTCTCGGAATTTGATCAAATGGCATGAAATTTGACAATTTTAATCCTGGATTTGGACTCGTTGTCGAGTTCTAATAAACCGAGAAAGGCTACATGCTAAAACACAAAACAAGGAGGTTGCAACCTATGAAGTTGACCCAAAAACTCACACTCACGCTTGTCCTTGTTTCTGCCGCTGTTCTCAGCAGTTGCGGCAGCAGCACCTCGCCGACGGCTACCGAAGGCAAAGTAAAATTCAGTGTTCGCAGCGTCGCCCCGCCTTCAACCGTCGGGCTGAACAAAACCCAGGTGGTAGGTCAGGTGACCATCACAAAAGCCAAAATTGTGATCAATGAAATTGAATTTGAAAATGAGTTGAACGATTCTCTGGACTTTGAGCTGGAAGAACCCTTCGTCCACGACCTGGCCGCAGATACCAGCCTGCACACCGTGGCCGTCTTGCAGGTTCCCTTTGGGATGTACAAGGAGCTCAGCGTAAAGGTAAAAAAGCTGAGGAACGACGATGGGGCTGTCTTCACCCAGAATCCCGAATTACAAAATTTGAGCGTTTATGTGGAGGGTTTTCTGGACAATGACACCAGCAAAAAGTTTATCTTTACCAGCGACTTAACCGCCAAACAAAAACAGAAATTCAATCCCCCGCTGGTCATCGATTCCACCCAGACCTCCACCAATGTGGTACTGTCCATCGATTTAAGCCGCTGGTTTGTGGACCGCTCCGGCAATCCGCTGGACCCCAAATTGCCGGATAACCGCAGCCAGATTGAAAACAATATCAAAGCTTCGTTCAAGATGTTTAAAGACGACGATGACGACGGCAGGGAAGACGGCGACGACGATTAATCGAGGGGCAGGGATTGCCCCGCCTTTTTAAATCCTTCAGTCGCCTCCGGGATTAACCTCCCGACCACCATCAGGCCTGGCCCGGTGATCGGGAGGTTTTCCTTTATCCCGTCCAGCTGGCTGAAACCCCATTTCTTTGCTTGGCTGTTTTCGCCCGGGCTTCTAAATTGTGTTGAATCGAACCTTTAGCGTTGTGAAATGACCCGATCTGTCGCATGCGCTCCGTTACCCTCCGGGGGCCTTGGGCATGGCTAGCCGGGGTAATGAACGGACGCTTAAAACAACCCGAACCTGCATCAACAAGAAGTCTGCGCAGGGATTGACAGGCCCATGGATGTGGGACCAAAGCATTTGAATCCGAAGCACGAGGAGGCAAACATATGGAATTCTGTCCAGTTAGCATGAAGCCGACAGCAGCTGCCGCCGCAGCGCCAACGGGGGCCGAGGGCGTACCGGCCACCGGCCGACAGGCGCTGGTCGAAAGCGCCCAGAACCTGTTAAAGCACATTCCCGGAGAAGCCAGTGGATTCTACCTGATGGCGGTTGATTCTTTCGACAACCCTTCCCTCGGTACTCTGGCCGTCCTGTTTATCCTGGGCTTCATTTTGCTGGTGGCCGTACGGTGGGCGGCCGGGGCCAGCCGTTGGATCATGGCCACCACCATCGGCGCCTACCTCATCTGGATGCTAGTGCTGGACAAAGGCTTTCTCCACGCTGCCTTCCCCAACCTGCTGCCGGACCCGATGGGACTCATTGTTGCCGTTTTCTATTCCACCCTGATCGCCACCCTGGCCGGCGCCGGAAAGATTCGTTGATAACGCTGCATTTTTTCGTTTATCAGGGCTGGGCGTACCGGGGAACAACTTTTTTGTGCAGCACGCTCAATGGGTTGTCCACAAAATAAGGCAAAGTGAATAGAGAGACAAATCATCGCATTTATCGGTTTATCCCCATTATGCGCCGGCAACCGATTTTTTCTAAAACAAATGTAGGCATTAGCAAATTAACAGGCCCTGTTTGCCTTTTTTGTAAAGAACTCACGCCGTTACCCCCTCTCCTGGCAGGCGAGGGATCGGCGGGTGAGTTGCTTTAAGTCCTATTTAAGTGAAACAAGCATTTGCTTAATCACACAGCGTTTTCGACTTTTTGGACTGCCCCCTTCCCGGCAGAGCCACGTGGTAGGCTTGCCTAAGGGTATCCGAGGAACGGAGAAGCCTCCTGCGCCAAAAAATCGGTCAAAAATTCATCTCCAGTTGTGCCGGTGCAGGCGGGGGGATTTCTTTACTCAGTTTCAGATAAAGTTGACAAAATTTTGCATTGGAAGAGGAAACCGCCTCATGCGCCTTGCCCTGATCACCCTGTTCACGCTGTTGGCCTTTGCCGCCAATTCCCTGCTCTGCCGGATGGCCCTGGGCGGCGCCTACATCGATCCCATGAGTTTTACCACCCTTCGTCTGGTGAGTGGTGCTGCCGTTTTGTGGCCGCTGGCCCGCTGGGGGCGGGAAAAGCCAAGCAGGGCGGAACAGAGCGGCTCCTGGTCCGGCGGCCTGGCCCTGTTCTGGTATGCGGCGGCCTTTTCCATGGCCTATGTAACGCTGAACACGGGCACCGGCGCTCTCCTGTTATTCGGCGCTGTTCAGCTGATCATGATGGCCGGAGGCCTGCTTTCCGGGGAGCGCCCCCACCCTCTGCAGTGGGTGGGATTGCTGGCTGCGCTGGCCGGCCTGATCTACCTGGTAGCACCGGGACTGACTGCGCCGGATCCACTCGGGGCGGCGCTGATGCTCACTTCCGGCGCGGCCTGGGGCATTTATTCGCTGAAAGGTCGCGGCGTCCGCGCGCCCATCGCCCTGACCGCCGCCAATTTCCGCCGAACCATTCCCCTCACCTTACTGGCCAGCCTGTTAACCCTGCAGGGAATGCAACTACAACCCGCGGGGCTCGCTCTGGCCCTGACCTCCGGGTCAATTACCTCCGGCCTTGGTTATGTGCTCTGGTACCAGGCCCTGCGCGGGCTAACCACCACCCGGGCGGCCATAGTTCAATTGCTGGTTCCAGTGCTGGCCGCCTTCGGGGGCGTGGTGGTTCTCTCCGAACACATTACCCTCCGTCTGGTGATAGCCAGCCTCTTGATACTGGGCGGGGTGGGGCTGGCCGTGAGCCGAAAGGCGCGCCTGGCCAGGACTGCTCCGACCGCTCGCTGACAAGGGTCTCTCCTGCCTCAGCGGAGCAGAATCATTTTACGAATTTGCCGGGTTCGCTCGGTCTGAAGCTCGTAAAAATACAGGCCACTGGGCACGGCATTGCCCTGTTCCGAGGTCCCATCCCACACCACCTGATACTCACCGGCTGTCAGCTGGCGATCCAGAAGGGTGCGGACCAACTGACCCAGGGCATTGTAAACCACCACCCGCACCTTCATCGGCTCAGGTACCTGAAATCGAATGGTCGTTGTGGGATTAAACGGGTTCGGGTAGTTCTGGAACAGGGTCAGGGTGGTGGGCAGCACCACCGATTCTTCCGCCACAGAAACCACGCTGCTCACCGTCATCTGTATGGGCAACAACAGGGTTGGTTCATCTGGATCGTTGCTGGTAATTTCCACCGCCGCCCAGAAGGTGCCTTCCGGAAAGTCCTGCGTCCTGAATTTCAGGGTGATGGTCTGGCTGCTCTGGGGGGCAACGCTGCCGCTCTGAGGGGACACGCTCACCCAGCTCTTCCGAGTAATGAGCACCGCAAGGCTATCGTGCGCGTAAGGCTGGTTATGAGCCACGGTAAACCCGTCGGTGCCGGCCTCGTTCTGAATGCCGATTGTGTAACCGGGGTCGGGATTGTTCAATTGCAAATATTGCAGGACCACATCCCCATCCTGAAAAAGAATGACCTGGAACGTGTAGGGCCCGCCACCACCGGCCGAATACACCCGATTCCATTGCACAATGAAGCGATCCGGATCCTTTCGGTAAAGCACTTTGCTGTCGGATTGTATTTCCAGGTTATCCCAGAGGGGAGCAATCAGGGTCCTTGGCGCCAGCGGATTGGGGAGGGGCACGTTGTTGAAGGAGACCGAAAAGGTCGTAAAGCTTAGCCAACCGTTGGTGCACACCCGCAGCTGGTGGTAGGCCTGATCGTACAGCGCGAAATCGAAGCCCAGATCGATCGGATTGCTGATGGCATTGGAGCTGGAAAACGAGATCTCGGTGCCGCTGCCGTCGGAGAGATCTACCCAGCTGAAGGCGGGTCCTCCCGGTTCATCACTGTCCAGCCAGACATGTCCGAAGGCATCGCCGCCGCCATTGACGGCCACTCCCCCGTCTTCTTTGCCGGGTAGAAAACTGGTGATTCGTGCTCCGAAGTTCAGCGGCCCGGCACCGGTGTTTTGCAGATCGAAAACAGCCTCGCTAGAGTCGGTGGGCAGAAGCGTGACCGCAATGGAATCCACACTCAACTGAATATCCGGTGCAAGCACGCCCCTTCCCTCAAGTGGGACCTGAAACACCAGATGGGTCGGATCGTCGCTGTACAGGCGCAGGGTGTCGCGGTACAGCAGGGTGTCGTCCGGTTGAAAGGTCATCTTCAGGGCGCTGGACTTTCCCGGCGCAACCGTGAGCTGACCAGCAGCCGCCCAGAAGTGGGGCGTTCCGGTGGTAGCGGAAAAGATGTGAAGGGTGTCGGCCCCCTGATTTTGGATGGAAAGCTGAAGGGTCCCGGGAAAATTGACAAAGGTAGCGGGGAAAACCAGAGGCACCGGCGTTACCTCGATTCGCGGTCCCTGATGCACCACCACGTTTTGCAAAACGGTCCAGCTGTAGCCGCCATCGGCCTGGATGTTCAATTGCACTTGCAGCAACGACTGGTGAGGGGTTTGAGGGTCCACCTGAACCAGGAAACCACCAGCCCGCGCACTGTCGCCCGAATTCAGATGCCCCACCATGGCGCTATCCGCCAACACGGTAAGCAAGGTGTCCAGGGAGACCAGCTTCAGCGACACGTTGTCTGCCGGGCCGCTGCCCAAATTGTAGAGCACAAACTGGAGCTCAGCCTGCTCGCCAGCTTCCAGCCGCCGGTTCCCATTAGAGGCACTGTCCTGTACGGAAAGGGCCACCGGCACTACAAACGGACCGGTAGGCGGCACCGAACGGCCCTCCACAGCATCCAGGTCGAATCCAAAATCGGGGACCCGCCAGTTGAGGGGGCCATCCCCGTCATCTTCGATGCGCACATAACGGTAGGCACTCAGACCGGCCGAAGCCAGATCGAACTGGGCTGTTCCGCTGGCCGAGCCAAGAATAGTCCAGGGTCCCAGGTAACTGGTACTCACAGACACCGTGTAGCCTTCCGGCGAGCTATCGCCTTCGTAAACCGTCAGATCTTTGCCGGGAAAATCCTGCAGCAGGCTGCCCATGTCCAGCACAATCCAACCGGCCTTGCCCAGCGAGTAGCTCCGCCCATCCGGCGCTCCAAAGGCCCAGGGTACCATGCCTTCGTCGGAAAAATTGTTGCCCGGAATCCGGGAGGCGATTACCTGATAGGCAAAGGTTCCCAAGGCAGGCTGCAGAAACACATTCAGCCAGGTGGCGCCAGTATCCACAACCGTTACATTGGTAAACGTAACCGGCTGATAGCCATTGGCGGTAATTTTCACCTCGTAAGTGCCGGGAAGAACAAACTTGTGAAAATCGCCAACCTGAGGATCGGCATACACCGGCCAGTATTCGTTGCTCCCCTGACGCACCCACACCAGCGCCGGCACCGGCTGCCCGGTAACCGCATCGGTCACGGTACCGGCAATGCCCTGCCCGGCCATTTCCACCAGGTAAAGCATGGCGTTTTTATTGTAGCCGTAGTAAGTGGGAATCTGGGAGGCGGGAGGGGTTTTGTTGCTGGAAACCTCCAACGTCCAGGCCATGGAACCTCGAATTCCGTAGTAGGTATCCTTGGCACTGCCGTTGATGGGGTACAGTCCGCTGAAGCCCGGGCCATAGGGCAGGCTGGGATAGCCGGAACTGGTGGCGTAACCGCCGGCCAGAAAGTTGACAAAAGCATGGTCCGGAGAGGGATCAGGCCGGTAGCTCCAGGGATGGGAAATTAGTTCGGCGCCCCCGTGCCCGGTCTGGGCAATCACGAACTGATGATCCAGATACCAGCGCAACATGGCCTGCGTTTCTGGTTGGGAATAGGCAGCCGTACTGCCCCCCCATCCGTCCCACATGTAGCCCCAATCCCGATTAATGTCCACACCGGCATTGTTGTAGCGAGTCAACGCCTGGCGCCCGTCCGGATTGGCAAACGGGTAAATCCAGATCTCCCGCTCGTTGACCAGCCGGGTAATCTGCGGGTCACTCCCGTACTGGGTACACAGATCGCGCATGAACCGAACAATGCACTCCGAACTCATGATCTCATCACCGTGATGGCAGCCGTCGAAGGCCACCTCCGGCTCCGCCTCATCGGTTTGCACATGATCGGAAATTTTCACGGCATACAATTCCTTGCTGCCCAGGCTGAAACCGTAAGTCACTTTTTGAATTAAATTGGGGAATTGTTGGAGCAGGCTGTCCACCAGATTCAATGTCCCGTAGTAATCGTGGTAGCCCACCATCTCCTGGCTGTTCAGTAGTTCCTGCGCGTAACGGGCCATGTCGGGAATCACCACCTCCGGGGTGTAGCCCAACTGCTGCAAGCGATTCAGCTCCTCCGGAGTGACCAGTAAATACACCAGATTCCCCCGGATAACGTCCACAATAAATCCTTTTTGAAACAGTTCCTGAATTTGAGAAGGGGAAAGATCGTGAAGTCGCACCTTCATTTCACCCGGACGCCAATCCGCCGAGAGCGGTGCGAGTAAAACCAGGAGTATCAGTAAAATCAATCCAAAATGGTAGCATTTACCCATGCGGCAAATTCCTCAAGCTAATTCCACCCGTATGTTTCATGCCTCACCAATTAAACTCACGGCACGCGGCACCTTTTTAGTGTTCTACTCTATGCTCAGCCTGTACGCCTTTGTTAAAAGCTTGCAAGCCGCCATGTTTTAAAGAAGGATTTAGATCACACTTGTGCAAAATGGCAGCTGAAATCGGCCACGGTAGCACAATGAAGATCCGGTAAGCTGGCCAACCCGGGTTTACTCTTCAACAAAGGGAATAAACGGTGTCGTCAGCCCGTAAACGGCCCGGCGCATTTTCTGTAAAAGAACGATTTCTTCCCTGGCCAGCTCCCTGACCTCCCCTATCTGCAAGGCATGCAGATAGCTCATGGCGGTATGCTCCATGGTTTCCAGCTTATAGAAAGCCTCGGTGAGGCTTTGGCCTACCGATAAACTGCCGTGGCGTTCCAGCAAAATACAATCGGTTTGTCGGATAAAGGGTCGAATAGAATCGGCAATGGCTGGAGTTCCCGGGGTGGCGTAGCGCGCCAAGGGAACCTTGCCCAGTAGCACTACGTTTTCGGCCAGCACCGCACGGTCCAGGCTTCGGCCTAGCAGGGTGAGGGCAATACAATGGGGTGGATGAGCATGCAGGGATGCCTGCACATCGGGGCGCTGACGAAAGACCTCCAGATGAAGGGCGATTTCGGTAGAAACCCGCCGATGCCCACCCCTCGGCTGACCTGCGAGGTCCACCTCCACCAGATCCTCGGGCTGCAGCTCCCCTTTGCAAACCCCGCTGGCGGTGGCCAGCAGCCGATCCTCGCTCAACCGAACCGCAAAGTTGCCTTCTGTAGCCACAATCAGGCCGCGCGCATAGAGGCGACGGCCAATTGCAATCATCTCCGCAACCAGTTGTTCTCTCCGCTCGGCCATCCTTACACCCAATTTTTCCAAAAAGTAAGAGAACCAGACGTAATCTGCTATTATTTTTTTGAGTCATCGGGCGGACAGAGTGCAGCCTGTCCTAATCGCCCCATGAAAATGAAGAATATTTTTACCGTTTTTCCGGTGGGCGTAAAACCCTACCCTCGGTCGAAATGAAGGACAAATTAAGCAATTTTTGCGAAAATTTGCCGGAACCAAGCCTCTTTATGTTTAGAGCAATCAAAAACGTACAAGCATTTGGAGGTAACTATGTCCCAGTTCATCGACCAAACCCATAGGGTTCTTGGCCAACAATTCGACAAAACAAAACCACCGCCCGAGGATCCTCCTCCTCCTAGCCAACCGGATCAGGATTCAGGATCGGGCTCTGACGGAGGGCAACAAGGCTCCGGTGGGGCCTGAGACCTTGCCAGTTCGCCAGTTGCAGGTGAATTTTGCAATTGGTCCAGTAAAAAGGTAAAGAGCACCGGCGAATGGGCCTTGGCCTTTTCGCCGACTTCTAGGAGCGGTCCCACGCAGGAGGGGCAACCGGCCTCGCAGCCGCAGCGTTGAACCAGGTCCAGACTGGCCTCCAGCGCCGGTAGGGGATTGTTGAACAACTTGAAGCTCAGGCCAATGCCTCCGGGATAGTTGTCGTAGAGGTAGAGGGTGGGTCGCTGGGAAAATGGTGCCCTCACCATCGGGACCGCCCGGATGTCCGCCGGATCGCACATGATGTAAACCGGCACGATGTTGCGCAAAATATTGGCGGC
>RFHE01000287.1 GCA_003696445.1 Calditrichota bacterium
AACACCGACACGCCGTTGGGTCTATTCCATTCATCATTGTAAACCCAGGTTATCTTGACACCCAGGTCTTTTTGTTCAATGGCCTCTTTAATCCGATCGCCCTGGTAGCCAATTACAATAACAAACTCCTTTATGCCATTTCTTTTTGCCGATAAAATAACGCGTTCAATCAGCGATAACCCCCCCAGTTCCAGCAGGGGTTTAGGCCGATGATTTTGAAATCCATTCAGCCGGCTTCCCTTTCCGGCGGCAATAATCACTGCTTTTTTGATCGTTGCAGGTGATGGATGAATCCACAATCGATTGTCCTCCAGCACCGCGGATCCATTCGGCTCCACCGAGTATGCCAGTTCGCTCTGCATCCGAATTTCCATCTGCGCTCCTTCGATTTTTTCTCAAATTAATGCGATTAGTAACCCAAAAAATCATCAATTCTGCTGTAGTCGGGCTTACTATCGGCAAAGCTTTTGCAATTTTATGGTTAAATTTTACTGCCTGGCTCATACAACCACCTTCCTTGCCCAGCCTCCACGGCACAACAAAGGGGGCAAGCGCCGTTTGGGCGGCTGAATGGAAACCTACCGGTGATGTCTGGCCGGATTTCCCCTTCAGCGCCTCGTTGTTTTGGCTCGCGTACTTCTAAACCGTATAAATTAACTATTTTAAGTTTAATATCAATCCTTTAGCATATTTTTTCTGGGCCACACCCACCGGATCGATTCCAGCTAGAAATTCAAATTTATGTTTATTCTCCGTTTAACCGGAAGTTCCTTGGAATTTGAAATTCAGGAACGTAACTTGGATTCAGCAGTAGCCGCGAAGTTACGGCGAATTTTTTTCAGGCAAAACAAGCCTCTGCCTTCACCAGACCGAATTCCCTTAGCTTGACCCAGAAAGCGACCTCCGGAATCTGACCATGTGGCGGTTAATGTGTTTCCTTTCGCTGTTTCTCTGGACCGATCGGGCCGTTTTTGCCCAATCGGTTCCTTCCCGAGTGTTTCGGGGAGCGGCGGTGGTTTGTCCTGCAGGGTGCCCGGCGGGTGGTTCGGCCAGCGCCATCCCTCGAGCCTGGCTGTCGCCAGCCGGCTGGCAGGCGTTGAAGGGCCCGGTCTCGGTAAAGGGGGGTGTTCCGGTTGTGTCCCATTCCATGAATCAGGCAACCGAGCCGTCTTCCGGTCAGGGCCTCGCGGCCGGGCCATTCCAGTTGGGCAGTGTCTGGCCGACGGGCATGGGGTTGCTTGCTCTGGCAGCCCTGGGCGCCTTTTTCCTTTGCCGGTTCTGGAGACGCCGGTTGCAACAGGTGCAGGCACAGAACCGGCGCCTGGCCGAGCTGGATGGCATGAAATCCCGCTGCTTCGCCAACATTGCCCACGAATTTCGAACACCCCTTACCCTGATTCTTGGTCAGCTGGAACGGGCGATTGAACAGGGTGGGGGCGGCGGGCAGGACGATGGGCTTCGGGTGGCCCGACGCAATGCCCGGCGGTTGCTTCGCCTTGTCAATCAGGTGCTGGAACTCGGCAGCCTGGAGGTTGGCGCCGCCCAACTGAACAAAACTCGCCTGGATCTGGTGGGCTTCCTGAGAAGCCTGGTAGGTGCCTTTGAACCTCTGGCCGAACAGAAAGGCATTCAGCTCTGCTTTCAGACGGACCGAACAAGCCTTCCGGTACAGTTCGATTCTCATCGGCTGGAGGATGCCTTCCGGAATCTCCTGAGCAATGCCTTTAAATACACCCCTGCCGGCGGGCGAATTACCCTGAGCCTGGAGCAAGGGGCCGGCAGAGCCATCCGCATCAGGGTGCAGGACAGCGGAGAGGGGATTCCCGCCGACAAGCTGGCCCACATTTTCGATCGGTTTTACCGGGCGGAGGAGTTGCCCAGGGCGGATCGGGAGGGGACCGGGATTGGGCTTGCCCTGGCCCGGGAGCAGGTTCATCTCCACGGCGGCACGTTGAGCGCCGCCAGCACGGTGGGCAAGGGTAGTGTATTTACGGTGGTTTTCCCGCTGGAAGCGCTGCAACCCGTCCCGTTGGTTCAGGCAGTCCAGGTGCCGGCTGAACGGGCGGCTGCACCCGGAGGGGGCAGGGGCTTGCCGCCAATGGAAAAGCCGCCTCCGGCCATTCCCGCCCTTCCAGGTAGCGGTAATCAGCCATCCTCCCGTGCTCCCAGAATTCTGATTGTGGAGGACGATGCCGATACCGGCCAATTCCTGGTGCAACACCTCCAGTCCGGCTACCGTCTTTTGCAGGCCCGGGATGGGACGGAGGGTCTGGCCATTGCCCGAAAAAAGATTCCCGACCTGGTTCTTACCGATCTGAAAATGCCCGGGATGGATGGCCACGCCCTCTGTACCGCGTTGAAATCGGATCCGCTGACCAGCCACATTCCGGTTGTTTTTCTCTCCGCGCGTGCCGATCGGGACAATCGGCTGCAGGCGTTCCAGTGCGGTGCCGATGAATATTTGACCAAGCCGTTTCACAGCAAAGAATTGCTGGTGCGCATCGGGGGACTGATTGCGCTTCGCCAGAGCCTGCGCCGTCGGTTCCAGAATCAGTTGCTGGTCCGGCCGGAGCAGGTCAGTGCCGATCCCCTGGACCAGCAGTTCATGCGGCAGGTGCTGGCAGCCATACACATCCACTTGGACAACGAGCAGTTCAATGTGCCCCTGCTGGCCAGGGAAGTGGCCATGAGTGTCTCCCAGTTGAACCGTAAATTGCGCGCCCTGATCGGACAATCGGCCGGCCGATTAATTCGCAGCGTCCGCCTGCAGCGGGCGGCGGAATTGCTTACCCAGCAGGCCGGCACCGTGGCCGAGGTTTGCTACCAGGTCGGCTTCCCCGATCAGGCCAATTTTACCCGGGCGTTCAAAAAACAATTCGGCGAGCCTCCCGGCAGCTTCCGCACCGCCCATCAAAACCCCGACGCATGAATCACACAGACCCGCCCGTCCGGCGGGAAATCTGCCAGCGGCAGGATGCGTTTTCAATCCCGGTGGTGCCCCCGCAGGAGCAGTTTTACCGGTTTTGCGCAAAATTCACCAAAAAATGACCGAAAAGCACAAGGCTTTGCCTGCGCTTCCCCCATAGGTTGGAAGCGAATTGATTAACCGTAGAGGGAAGGACATGCCCCAGAGAACGATCCACATTGCGGGGACTTACGAGGACGTCGGTGTTGTGCTGCTGGAAAATGGGACTCACCTGGCCTGGCAAATTTTCGATGGGGGACGATTCCCGCGATTGCCTTTTGGCACTGCGGTATCGTTTACCATTCGTTTTCAGGAAATGGATTTCTTGAACGGATCGGGCGGCGTGGTCTGGGCCAGTTTTCACCAATATCAGGTGCAAACCATCTGCGATGCTTTACGTGTGCTGGGCATCAGTGTGCGTGCCGAAGCCGCCCGGTTAGCCGACCAGCCGTTTTATCTGATTCGGGTGCTCCGGAGCGATGCCATTGAGACAGCGATCGATTTTATCTGGCGAAGCGACACCGGCATGCGCCTGCAACCGGATTGGTACTATCCCCGCCAGTCGCGCAATTCAAGTTTTCAAAAATGGGTTCAGGCAAGATGAGGCCAAGCATTGCACATTCTGGCGGAGGGAAGAGGAGACACGGCCTCTCAAAGTGCCTTGCCCAACAATTGTCCGTCCATCAACGGAACCGAACATCCTTGCCGGGGTGCCCGCGAGGGCCAGATGAAGGGGTTCATCCGGTCCAAAATCCTGATTTCTTGCAGAGAAGAGCTCCAAGCCTTTTCCGCACAATTCAAACCAAGCCACAGGAGGTCCGACCATGAGTCGACGATCCAGTATCATTGCTGTAGTTGCAGTCTTTCTGATGGGAAGCCTGGCCTTTGCCCAGGAAGCCCAGAAACCGAGCTATTTTACCGTTACCACCTGGGAGGTCACCATTCCCGAGGATGGCAGTCGCTCGGAATTTAATCAACTGATGAAGGAATGGAGCGACAAAGTTGTTCGCCAGAACGATAAAATCATCAGCGAGCGGGTGGTTCACCACATCAGTGGGTCCAACAGCAGGGATGTGGTCATAATCACCGAATACGCCAACTGGGCGGATATTGAGAAAGCTCAGGAAAAGCAGGACGAGCTGGTTGCCGCGGCCTGGCCGTCGGAGAACGAGCGC
Organism: Calditrichota bacterium; assembly: GCA_003696445.1. GTDB lineage: Bacteria > Calditrichota > Calditrichia > RBG-13-44-9 > J042 > J042. The sequence continues at coordinate 4,141 of RFHE01000287.1, forward strand.
CGTGATTTTTTCCGCAAATTCCGCAAATACTTTCGCTCTCATTCGGATGAAATTTATCAGGAAAATACGGACCTGAGAAAATAAAGGGATGGTGGTTGCCCTAAACTGGCAGGTGTTTCTCCTCGGTCCGGTAGGCTTTCGGGTTTGCCTGGCCGTTGGGTCTCCTGCTCGGGGTAGGAGCCCCCATTGAGAAAACCGATCTGGATGCGGTCTGAAAAGAACACCGATACGGAAAAGGAATCGATCATGAAATCATTCATCAAAGGCCCGATTTTGCTGGTGGCTGCCGCATTCCTGCTATCAGGCTGCGCCCGCCAGGAACAGGGGAATAGCACTGCAGACAGAGAAGCCATTTCACTCCAGAACCAGCGTTTTGCCCGGGCCTACAGCCAGGGCGATGCCGCCACGCTGGCCGGTCTGTACACCCAGGACGCCTATGCCCTGGCTCCAGGCAATCGTGTGTGGGAGGGCCGTCAGGCCATCCGGGACGGCATTCAAAAGGAATTGAGCGCCGGGCAAATGCAGCTTCAGGTCCAGACGGTGTCGCTAACCCTTCTGGACGACCACGCCTACGAAGTAGGCACCTACACGATTCGGGTTGAACCGGAGGGTTCAGAAGCCTTTACCGACCATGGCAAATACCTCACCGTGTGGCAGAAGCAGGCCGACGGCAGCTGGTTGATTCGTGCCGATGCCTACAATTCCAGCACGCCGAGAACGGCAACCATGTAACCAGCCCATCGCCCTCTGGGTGCGGTGGTTCAGTTTAGGAGGAACACGTGCAAATGGAAACACAACCGAGTCCGGAACGCATTTTTCAGGTCGGTCTGGGGTTCTGGCCGGCCAAGGTGTTACTGGCCGCCATCAAGCTGGATGTTTTTACCACCTTAAACGGCCAGGCCCTTTCCGCCCGGGAACTGGGCGATCGGGTGGGCATTCAGGGGCGATCGGCCAGGGACTTTCTGGATACCCTGGTCTCCCTCAATTTTCTCGAACGCCGGGACCAGGGCTCGCAGAGCCGCTATGCCAATACTCCCGAAACGGCTGCTTTCCTGGACCGCGGCAGCGCCCATTACCTGGGCGGGATGTTAGAAATGGCCAACGATCGCCTCTATCCTTACTGGGGCAGTCTGGAGGAAGCGCTCCGCACCGGCGAACCCCAGAGCGAAATCAAGGCCACCGGCAAACCCTTCTTCGAGGGACTGTATGAGGACGAAAAAAAGTTGCGTCAGTTTGCCGAGGCGATGGCCGCAGTGCAGATGGAAAATTTTCGGGCCCTGGCCGAGGCGGTGGACTTTACGCCCTACAAAACGGTCTGCGATGTGGGGGGAGCCAATGGCGCCTTTTCAGTCGTCCTGGCCCAAAAATATCCGCACCTGAAGCTGATCAGCTTCGATTTGCCGGCCATGGAGCCACTGGCCCGGGAAACGGTGGAAGCGGCCGGATTGGGACAGCGAATCCGGCTGGTCCCCGGCGACTTTTTTACCGACGAATTTCCGGCGGCGGACGCCATTTTTATGGGCAATATCCTCCACGATTGGAACGAGGCCAACAAACGGCACCTCATTGAAAAGGCCTGGCGGGCGCTGCCCGAAGGTGGGGCCTTCCTGGTGCTGGAAAACGTCATCGACGAGCACCGAAGACAGAACAGCTTTGCCCTGATGATGTCTCTGAACATGCTCATTGAGGTGGGCGATGGATTCAATTTTTCTGAAGCCGAATTTCGACAGTGGACCACGGAGGCCGGGTTTCAGCGCTGCACCTACCAGGCGCTGTCACCCATCACCGGCGTCCTGATGGCGATTAAATAAAACCGGCTGCTGCCTCGCCTGGAGGGTATAACCTCCGTGGCAGGAGGCCCTTACTGCGATCCTCGGCATGCACCGACGAACTTAAACCGCCAGAGGTGAATCATGCACGCCGATGGCTATTCACCCTTACATTAAGGAGCAAAACCATGAAAAAATTTGGATGGATTTTAGGCATCGTATTTGTTTTAGGGAGCCTTGCGCCCTCTTCGCTGAGCGCCCAGGACCCGACCAAAGTGGACCCGAAGCACTACACGGTAGTCTTCGAAAACGATAAGGTCCGGGTGATTCATATTGCCTACGGTCCGGGAGAAAAATCGGTGATGCACTACCACCCCGAGGGCGTGGCCATCTTTTTGACCGATGCAAAGGCCAGCTTTCTCCTTCCCGGGGGAAAAGTGGTTAAAACCAGGAACAAAGCCGGCGATGTGGTCTGGGCTCCTGCCGGAAAACACCAACCAAAGAATCTGGGTGACAGCGGCTTTGAACTGTACCAGATTGAAATGAAATAACCCTCAGCACCCATCATGAACGGAGGAACCCTTATGGACCCATTCATTGGCCAGATTCAATTATTCCCCTATAATTTTGCGCCGCGCGCCTGGTTAGCTTGCGAAGGGCAGACTTTGTCCATCGCCGATAATCAGGCGCTTTTTTCGCTCCTGGGAACTCAATATGGAGGGGACGGGCGAACGACCTTCTGTTTGCCGGACCTGCGGGGCAAGGAGCCGGTTCCCGACACCCATTACTGCATTGCCGTGCAAGGCATTTATCCGAGCCGCAATTAAACAGAACAAAACTTGCTTCCAGCGGCCCGGGTAAAGAATCCGACTTTGGTCGCAGAAGCCCAAAACCATCTAAGGAGATCTGCCATGAATAACCTGGAGGTCATTCGTCAGGGATACAAGTTGTTCAGCGAAGGCAATGTTGCCGGTGTGTTGCAGCTATTTCAACCCGACATTGTGTGGGACGAGTGCAAAAGCTTTCCGTTCAACGAAAATGACGGGTTGTACAAAGGAACAGACTCGGTGGCAAAAAACGTTTTTGCCATGTTGCCCCGGTATTACAACGATTTCAGAATCGAAATCGACGATCTGATCGGCAGTGGGGACAAGGTGGTGATGGTGGGCCACTACGTGGGTACCTGGAAGGAGACAGGCAAAAGTTTTCGGGCCAATGCCACCCATGTGTGGACACTGAAAGAGGGGAAAGCCAGCCACTTTTTTCAAGCGGTAGATCCAGCAGAAATCATGGGCAACTGAGTCGAATCCAGGCTCATCGATCAAAAGCCCAGCGATTCTGGAGGCTGGAGGCACCCCCCGGGGGTTGCTTCCAACCTTCTGGAATTCCCTTAGCCCTATCGGGTTGAGAGGAGGGGTTGGCTGCATCGCCTGCAGCTCAGGCCCCCCTCAGACTTTTCGGTCACCTCCCGCAATCATCTCGAGCGCTCCGGGTTATCTGGCATTGCCCTGGGCGGGCGAAAATTCACCTGGTCCTGTATTGGCCGCGCCGTTTTGATTACATTGACAACCTATGACGCAGATTCAAGGACACCCCCATCCGGCCGCGAAAGGCCGCTTGCGAGGGCGACAGCGTTACCTGTTTCGTTTCTGGCAGGCCCTGCTGGCCGAGGAGAAGTTGCCGCAATGCGATCGCTGGATTGCCCGCCAGATGAAACAGCACCGGCAATTCGGGAAGCAGGATCGTTACTGGTACAGCGAACTGCTGTTCGCCGGGCTGCGATTCGGCTATCTGGCCGCTTTTCTGGAATTTCTGGCCCAATTGTCCTCCGGCGATAGCCTGCCTGGGCCGGACCGGCTCGTTCGAGCCATGGAGGCGTTTCAAAAGCGTTTCCCCGACTGGGCGGCGCTGAAGCAGGGCTGGCAGGCCATTCCCCCGGAAGTATTTTTTTTCTGGGTGGATAGCCGCTATCGGCGCGTCGTGCAACAGCCGGGCCTGAGCACTGGTCTGGATGCCGTGCCGGCGGCCACCCGGCACAGACGGGCGCTTTTTTCAGCGGTGGAGCAACACTTGCCGGAACTGGCATTCCCCCGCGGCGCCATGCTCTGGCACGGCCTGCCGCTCTGGTACACCGCCTGTGTGGAGGAACGGGCGGTCCGTTCCGGATGGGAGACACCCCGCCTTCAATTGTTTCTGGAGCGCCAGAGTTTTCGCCCGCCGTTGTGGCTTCGCCTGAATGCCCCGGAACAGGGCGAGCAGGTGCTTGCCGAGCTGGCCGCCAGCGGCTTTGTGGCCGAGGCCGATGGTCTGGCTTTAAAGGTGCGCGGGCAACGGGGCATCTTTGAACTACAATGCTACCGGAAGGGCTGGGTAGAAATTCAGGACTGGGCCAGCCAGCAGCTGGGCCGACTGGTGTGGGCACGACCCGGCCAGATGGTCTGGGATTGCTGTGCCGGCGGTGGCGGCAAAACCCTTCAGATAGCCACCGACCCGCAAGGATTAAACCGCCGCGGTGCCGTCTATGCCAGCGATATCCGGGAGTACAAATTGAAAGAGCTGCTTCAGCGAGCCCGCCGCGCCCAATTGCCCAACATTCGTGTGCTACCCTGGGATGGAAATACCCTGCCCGCCTTCGGGAAGGAGGTGGAAAAGCGCAGGGGCTTCCACTGGGTGCTGGTGGATGCACCCTGTTCGGCTACCGGTACCTGGCGCCGAAATCCGGATGCCAAATACCGCTTTCATCCCAGTGGTCTGGAGGAATGGGTCGCCCTCCAGGCCCGCTTACTATCCCGGGCCGCTGATGCCGTGCGACCCGGCGGGCGGTTGGTGTATGCAACCTGCAGCTGGCTGGTGCAGGAAAACGAACAGGTTGTCCAACAGTTCCTCGCCGATCATCCCCAGTTCCACCTTCTGGAAATGCAACTGTTCGGAAATCCGGATAGGGATGCCGATACCACCTTTGGTGCGGTTCTGGAAAAAAGGACTTAAAGACCCACTGATGAGGCTGTGTCCAGAGGAAAATCCGGGAGATCAAGCCAGTTAATCCCGCTCAGGATTTTGCTCAACGTGAATCCTATTTATAACTGAGAATTCCACAGGTAACGAAATCTAATTTATACCGGGAAATATGCGAGGGTGAGAAAAATGCCGGTTTTCTTGTGATAACTTTTACACAGCCTTTTCACCTGGAAATAAAAGACTTGCTGCCACAGGTCTCTCTGAGAGTGGATTAAATGGAGCGTGGCAAGATATGGCTTGGCAAA
>RFHE01000288.1 GCA_003696445.1 Calditrichota bacterium
CCAGACATTTGCCGAATGTCGCCCGGAACAACCGTTCCCTGGAAGCGTGGCTCTCCCCTTACAAGTTCTGCCAGAATAACTTCCTGTAAACACAAAAGCTCATCTTCCCGCCCCAATGTAAGGGGATACGCCGGATCAAGAAACGCTTCCCTTAGCCTTTGTAAAGTGTCGATTTCTCCGCCGTACAGTAGCGTGTATCTGGTAAAAAAGAGGAGCTCCCGAAAGTAAGGAGATCGTTCGGCAATTTTGCCGGACTTGATTTTGAGCACGGTCCACATGTCCCGCGCCCTGCCTGGCTTCCCGTCCGCCAACACCGACACCTTGAGATGGTTTATCGGGCTATCTGGTGCCCAGAGTTTACGGTCCGAGAGACCCAGCGCAGCGCCGGCAATACCGATCAGGGTCGTGGGCGGCGGCAACGGTAAGGTGCGCTGGTAGTTGTGGTCCAATGGCCGCCGGAAGGAAGCAATCGGTGCTCTAACGCGGACGATCAGGACTCGCTCCATAACCCACCTACATCCTCTTTGGCGCTATTTAATGCTTCGTGTATATTCAGCACCTCTCCGTAGGGGCTTAGCTTGGTGCGAATCTCTTCCTGGTTTTCAAAAAGCCCTGCTTCCAGGCCAAAAATCGTTTTCTCACCATAAGGTTTGAATTTCTCCAAGGCATTGATTATCGGTTCCAGGGCGAGAATGTGCTTTCCATTTTCGTAGTGCACACGGAAGGCCTCCAGGAAAACGGGGTGTTTCACCTTTAATCTGGCATAGGCAAAAAACTTGGGCGAAAGGTCTGCCAGCATGCGTGCGGTTCGACCGCCCCCCCATAACACATTAAGCGCTTCCAGAAGGGTCTGAACACGCTGGCTACGCTCTTGGTTGGCCAAGGTTTTTTCGCCATCTTCCCCGGTTTCCAGCGGCTGAAAAACCCCTACCCGATCCAGTTCAATCAGGATTGTTCCTTTGAACAGATTAGCGTAGAGCTCTGTTTCGAACATGTTACCCCCTTCGGCCATTGTTTTTCCGAAGCGCTCGAAGGATCGTGTGCCCAAGTCACGATCACCATAGAAAGGAAACAGGCCGACAGCGGCCGAGACTCTTACCGGCGAGGTTCGGCGGCGTCCTCCAGAGGGATCCAGATATCCAAACAGGTCTTCATCGACAAACTCCCAAGGGCGTACCGGCGGCGTGACTTCTTGCCCACTGACCTGTGCAAACGGCTCCGAGAGTGGGTATCCAAGTTCTTCTAATCGATCTCTTAACATGCGTCTCACAGCCTGCCCGGAGATATAGGGAACCGTGCTGCCGTCCGGTAAGGTAACCTTCTTGGCTACCACCACATTGCCCTCGGTATGAGAGGCGTTTACGTTGGCTGCCGACACTTTGGTTAGATAACCGATGGCAATCGCCTTGCTGGAAATTTGGTTCATGATTTATTCCTCCTCTGTTACTTCCTTTGATTCCGTTTGCGCCCGAGCGGTACCCCGCAAGTATGCATTCATTGCGTAGATGGAAAGCAGCGTTTTTACCCGCATCCAGGGAGCGCCGGCAATGCGTTCGCCTTTCTCGATGCGCAGCAGCGCTTCAGGGATAGTAATCTCCAGCCGGAACTGCGCGTCATTCAACACTCGGTAAAAGTCTTCCGGATTTTTGGCGTTACGCAGGGCATAAAGAATGCCCATTTCAGTGCGTTCCTGAGCCTTTGCGCCCAGCGAATGCCCGAATCCCGAAAGCGTGCGTTGAAATTGTTCGTCCATACCAAAGACCTCCCGTAAATATTGGTTTAACACGTCTATGGTACCACGTACCAGGGGACGCGGATTTTCGTCCCGGGCACGTGCTACGAAAAGAAAATCCTCTACATACGAAGTGGGATCACCAAACTCAAGCAGAGCCCAGGCGATGCGTTCTCGCCAGATGGAGTCGAGGTTTTTGCCCTGTTTTGCCCAGAACTGGGCCCAGATTTGTACCACCCGATGATGGGGATTGGGATCAATTTGCTTCTCGCCGATCAGCCGGAGCCAGCTCTCGTAAAGGTGGTAAAGCCGCTGCAGTCGGGAAAACTCGCGCAGGGCTTTCATCTGGAAGGCTTGTGCCGGGGTTCCGGTCACAGCATAGAGCGTAATCGCTGCCTTAGGCACATTGTTGGTAGCGCCCAAAAGGTTTGCCAGAAGCGCCCGGGCCTTATCCGTCAGCAAGTCCGATTGCCGCACATGGCGGAAAAGCTCCAATAATAGCCCAAGCGTGGTTTCGTTCACATAGTGACCCGAAAAAGCAACCCGTGCCGTTCCTCCACGTTCGCCCGAAAGCCGTAACGGTTTGAGAACCTCCCGGTGCAGGCGTATCAGCTCCTGCATTTCGGCATGAAAGATGAAAAAATGCAGCGCATCCCTACCCTGGGTTTTCCACAGCCAGCCCAGGTAGCCGGCCAGACCGGCCAGCGCACAGCGGGCACAGAGTCGAAGGCCTCGCTTGGTACCCGGATAAAAAGTGCCAAATTTGTTTGGTTCCACCACAAACGGGAACATCCACATTTTGGCGTCGGTCAACGGGGCATGGTCTCCACAAAGGTCGCACGTGTCCCGCTTTTTGCTCAACTTTAGGTTGAGCTTGTAACGGGGTGGTTCTGTAAAAAGCCTTTCCTCTTTCCCATCCACTTTTATTTTGATCTTGGGTGCGTCCCCAGCAACTTTTATGAACAAATTCGTCGGATAAACCCAGTTTACCTTATTGTATTCGCGAATCTGGCCGGTAGAGGGATCGTAGTAGCGTGCTTTCTTACCGCTCGGTTGCACCAGCTGGCTTAAAAGCCAGTTTAAAACCAAATCAACGGAATGTTGTCCTGGTCCAAATTGGTCCAGTAAAACGACCAATCCCGTGTCCACCCAGAAGTTCCCGGTCGGGCGGTTCGGCGAAAGCTGAATGGTCTGGATGGTGGCCGCTTTTGCCATAATCCCTCCTTATGGTAAGTCGTGGTCC
>RFHE01000289.1 GCA_003696445.1 Calditrichota bacterium
CAGCCGTCAGGATGCCCGCGAGTATGCACTGCTGGCGGCCAAAAAGAAGGCCCTGGAACAGGCAGGAACTTACCTGAAGTCCTTCACCCGGGTTGAAAATTACATGGTGAGCGAGCAGGAAATCGAAACGCTGGCTGCTGGCATTCTGCGCACCGAAGTCCTGGAAGAGCGCACGGAACCGGCTGGCGAAACAATGGCCGTTGTGGTGCGCATTCGAGCCATCATCGACCGGCAGGAACTGGAAAACCAACTGCAGGTAGCCGGGGCCGATACGGCTCTGAGCCGCCAGCTCAACGAACTACAGGAAGAATACCAGCGTTTGCTGAGCGAGGTGGAAGCATTACGTGGAAAGCCCACACATTCCCCACAAGCAAGCAAACACGCCGGCCCCTCGCCGGACTGGAAGCGCCTGCAGGGCATGGAAGCAATGGTCAAGCTGGCCCTGGAGGCCCGCAAACCCCATCCCGATTATGCCCGGGCCATGACACTTTTTCAGCAAATCCCTGCCAACAGTCCTGCCCGTCGCGCCGGAAACGGCTACCTGGGCATCGTTCGGTTCAAACAGGGCCAGCTGGAGGAAGCCATTCAATTTCTGGAAAAGGCCGTGGGCAACGGCCGGCATGCTCAGCCGACGCTCCCCCGAATCCGGCAGGGACACGGCCGCCTGCCGAGAGGAATGCAGCAGCGACTTCGTCACGAAAAAGCGCTATTCCATTACTACCTGGCACGGGCGCTGGCAGCCCGTGGTGAAAGAGCCCAGGCCCTGCGCCATCTCAAGTTAGCCCGGCAACTGGATCCGGACAATCCCACCTACCGGAAAGGACCCGGCCGGAATTGAGGCCAGACCGGCCGACTGAACCCGGCAACAGGAAAGGCAAATATGAGCTGGATTGAACGTCTCGAGTTTCAAGAAGCGCTGGACATTTTGAATGCGGTCCACGAGGGTGATTTTTACTGGCTTCATCTGGAAGGTGCTGCCGGCATCGGCAAGTCCCATCTGCTTCGCCGGTTGGCCCGGCACCTGCGTGAACAGGAAGCCAGGGTTCTGGCCCTGGATGCCGTGGTTCTTCCCCCGGCCCCTGAGCATTTTTACCAGATTGCCCTGAAAGGCTTGTTTCGGTTGTATCCGGGGGAAATGCGTCGTTTTGAGAAGGCTCTGGCACCTGCCGCGGCCGCCGCCCTGCGCAGCCTGCGCCGGCGAAAGGCGAACCCCGGAGATGAGGAAAAGTTTCTCCTGGAACAGATGGTGAGTGCGGCCCTTCATTTCCTGGCCGGCCAGCACAGGGTGGTGCTGATTGTGGATCATCTCGAGGCCGGGCTCGACAGCACCCGCATCCTGAACCAGGTGCTTTCCTTGGTGCAAACTCTGCCCGTCGTGCTGCTCAGCGCAGGGGAGAGCCGAACGATGGGCGCCGTCGCCCCGAACCAGACGCTCGTCCTGAACCCGCTGAACCAGCGCCAGACAGAACAACTGGTGCAGCAGCGATTGAACTGCGGGGAAATGGCTGCTCGCCTGCTGACCAACAAAATTTTTCTAAAATCCAGGGGCAATCCCCGCCTGCTGCTGGCCATGCTGTCCGCCTTCTTTAGCTCCTTCCAGAATGCCCAGGAGATTGAGCCTGACCACGTTGCCCAATTGCAAGAGACTCAGGTGCATACTGCCGAACCCAGGCTGGTACAGCAGTTGTTTCACAGCATGGGTAAGGAGGCCCGAGCGGTCTTGTCCCTGCTTGCGGCGCTAGAGCAGCCTGTGTCGTTGCGGGCTGCAGCTCGGCTCCTCGGGGACAAGGGCCGGGGGGCAACCCGCTTAAGGCGCTGGGTCGACGCCGGTCGGCTGGATGTGGCACCGCTCTTCGACCTGGAGCTGCTGACTTTTCGCTGGCCCGCCTGGCGAACGCTGTTGCGACAGGCCTTTCAGCAGGACACCCCGCGCGAGCTTTTGCTGCGGCTGATGGAAGCCCTGCAGACCAAATCGGACAATCTGCCGCTCCAGATGTCCCATCTTTATTTCAGGGATGGTAGGGTGGAAGAAGCGGTCCGCCTGGCGCTGTCCGAGGCCGGCCAGTTCTGGAAATACGGTCACCTGCGCAAAACTTTAAATCGCCTTCAGTTTGTCTCCCGGCATCATCACCGTGTTGGAAAGGATCTGATTGCTCGCAGCGACCTGCTCAGCTGGTTGGCGGATTGTTACCAGCGGCTGGGATTGAATGCCAATGCTCTGGATGTGCTCCAGCAGCTCCGGGAGGAAGTGCCGGCCAGCGATGTGTCCGCCTGGGCCGGGGTGCATGCCAGAATGGCCCAGCTGCTGCTGGCGATGGATCAGCTGGCCGAAGCCCGCTTTTTTCTTCAGGAACTGAAAGGGAAAAAGGGCCTGCCCGCGGTTCAACGAGCCTGGCTGGAGCTGTTGCAGGGCGATCTGGAATACAACCTGGGCCATCCCAGCTATGCCCTCCGGCGCTGGCTGGCCGCCGTGGAGACCCTTCCGGCAGGCAGCAGGCATCGGCTGGCACGCGAACTGTTCAGCCGGTTGCAAAAACTGGCCGCAGAGCAGGAAAGCCCCCTTGGCGAGCAGATGGACTGGTTGGCCTTGTTCGCGCGCCGCCGTCTGAACCGGGGCAGTTTGAAGTTCCAACTTGCCCTGTGGGAAGCCCGATTGCTGTTTGCCAGCAAAAATTACCGGAAGGCACTTTCCCTGCTCGAAGGGCTGGTGCGCCAACCCGATCTGTACCGGTGCCCGGCAGAACTGCTGGCTGCCCGGTTGTTGCTGGCCGAGGTGCTGGCCACCGCCGGCCGATGGGAGAAGGCCGCTCGATTACTGGCTGAGCTGGATAACGGGGTGTTCCCGTTTCTTTCCCCTGCACAGCGGCTCAACATCCAGCTCAAACGAGCCATTGTGCTCAAGGAGCTGGGACGGTTGGGCGAGGCGCTGAAACTAATCCAGAAGGCCGACACCCTGGCCGAGGCCCTGGATGCCCCCCGGGCGTTGAGGATGGAAATTGCCCTGCACGAAGGACATGTTCATCTCCTGGTGCACAATTATCTGAGTGCCGGGGACCGGCTGAAGCAGGTACATCACTATGCGCGCAGCAGCGGGCAGGCGGATCTGCTGCTTTCGGCCAGTCTGTGGCTGGCCTGGTATGCCATCCTGCAAAACCGGTTCGATCAAGCAGAAAAATTGCTCAACGAGGCGCTGGGCCTGGAAATGACTGAGGGCAGCGTGGAATGGTTCAATCTGTTGTTTTACCGGATACAATTTCAGTTGGCCAGGCACAATGGGGATGGCCTGGCACCGTTGCTTGAGGCCTGGTTTCGGGAAGGGCCTGCCGAAAACAAGTTCCACATTCTGGGCTTGTGGATGCGCGGACAACGGGCATTGCTGGAAGGGCGAGGCGAAGAAGCGGTTGAGCCGCTGAGTCGGGCTCATCAGCTAGCCGTCCAATCCGGGAGCCGCTATCTGGCATACCAGGTCGCCAAAAGCCTGTGCCGCTGCCCGGCCGACAACGAAGAGGATGCCCGGCGCCGTCTCGAGCAACTGAAGGCGGATTTCCAGGCCCTGCTGGACGCCATCGAGGATCCCGTCCTGCAACGTCAGTTTGCCGAGTCCCGGGAAAAGCAGGAAATGGCGGCCCTCTCATTGCAGGCAGTCGCCGGTCCTGCGCCCATGGATTGATGCCGCTGGCGGCTCATTGGGCTGCCACCCATGGGCAGGTGGACGACCCTGAACGCGGACCCTCGGCAGGAGTGGGAAGGCGTTCTGTGGTATCACAGACAGCCGCTTCAAATGGTAAATTCTTTCAGTAGCCCTTGCAGAGAGGAAACAACCATGCCGCAATGGTTATCCAGAACCTTTTATCGGTGCCAGCCCGGCAGCCCGGTGTTGTGCCTGCTGCATGCCTTTCCGGTGAACAGCGCCATGTGGGAGCCTCAGTTGGCCTATTTTGCCGGGAGCCGGGTCAGTTTGGTCGCCTTGGACTATCCAGGTTTCGGGGAGAGCACCCCCTTCGACTTTGAACCGGAGATCGATCACTACGCTCGCCGTGTTGCCGATATTCTGAACGAGCTGAATGTTGCCCGGGTTACCCTGGCCGGATTGAGCATGGGAGGTTACGTGGCCCTGGCCTGTTTGCGTCTGTATCCGGAGAGAGTGAACGGGTTGGTGCTGGCCAACACCCGCGCTGCAGCAGACAGTGAGGCCACCCGCCAGCGGCGGCGCGAGTTGATTGAAGAGATTCGCTCCACTGGCTCTCTGGACGCACTCATCGCGTTTCATTTAAAGCAATTTTTTACCCCGGACACCCAGGCGAACAGGCCAGAGCTGGTCACGCAGGTGGCGAAGATGATGGCCTCGGCCACGCCACAGGGGGTGATCCATGCCCTGCAGGCCATGGCCGGCCGCCCGGATTCCACCGAACTGCTCAAGCAATGCAGCATCCCCGTTCTGGTCCTGACCGGACAGGCGGATCCCCTCATTCCCGTGGACGAAGCCAGCGCCATGGCTGCGCTGGCGCCAAATGGTCGCTTGCGGGTTCTGCCGGACTGCGCCCATCTTTCCAATCTGGAACAGCCCGATCGGTTCAACAGCGAATTGCAGGCTTTCTTAAGTGAGATCTGGTGAGGGCAGGGTAGCGGAGAAAAAAAAAGCCCGGCCGGTTCGCTCCGGGGCCGGGCTGTGCTCAGGGTCTTAGAAAAATCAGCAGGTCAGACGATTTCAATATCGACCACCAGGTCCTTTTCAATATCGAACTCCCGCTCGATTTTCTTCTCCAGCTCCACTTTTTCCACCTGTTCAATCAGAAGGGTAAACTGCGTGCCGCCGGGATCTTTGGCCAGCAGGGTGCCTTCCACATTCACTGTTCCCTGGCGCTCCTCGTCGTAGTAGGCCACAAGAACCCGGTCTCCGATTTCCAGCGCCTCCAGGATTTCTTTCAACGCCGCCACATCCCGGGACTCTTCCAGGATGGTTTCTTCCTTGCTTTCGGTGATTTCCTTAATGTCCCCGTCATCGTAACGAAATTCGATGAAGCCACCGCCCCGTTTGGCAAATACCAGCTTTTCGGTCGCCTGTTCGATCAACTCGCGCTCCACATTGACGATCCGGCCGGAAAATCCTTCCTCGTTGATATCGGTAATCTTTACCAGAAGGGGGATATCGTCGATGGTGCCATCGTAACCGATGCGTAGAATCTCTACAGTTTTACCCACACCAATGGACTTGACAATTTGTTTCACCTTTTCCGGCGGCAACGCGCCGGGACGAAGGGCGACCTTTGCGCCTTTTTTCTTCTTTCCGAAAGGCCACCAGAAATAGCGGGAACGGGGAACCTCCCACAGGGTAGAGCAGCTGGAGCCCGGAGCATTGTCGCGATTCAGATGCATTCAATCTCCTCCAAGTGAATAGAACCGGAACAGAACCTTGCCGGAAAATACGGTCTGCAAAAGATTTATGCAAAATTTTTTTTAGTATTGTACCCATATTCTATTGAAAATTCTGCAAATAGGGTGCTGGGGAGGCAGGGGATGCGAGTGTTCTTCCGCCGGAAGTGCGTTGGTTGAAACTGTGTTTTTGACCACTACGCTTTTTACGTAAATTTGACCGGATGATGGGGAATAACGATCTCCAAACCGGAATTTCGCAACGAGACGTTCGGCATTAGGGCTTGGTTGATGCGGGGTAATGAAGAGATGGAATTTTTGCTGGAAGCCAGCGATTCGGCCACACGGGCCCGAGCGGGTCGCTTTCGCACGGCCCACGGGGTAGTGGAAACCCCGCAATTCATGCCCGTTGGGACCGTTGGAACGGTAAAAACCCTGACTCCGGCCGAACTGTGGGAGGCTGGCGCACGAATTATCCTGGGAAATACCTACCACCTCTATCTTCGCCCTGGCCTGGAAGTGCTTCAGGCCGCAGGCGGTTTGCATCGGTTCAATGGCTGGAACGGCCCCATCCTGACCGATAGCGGTGGGTTTCAGATCTACAGCCTGAACGATCTGCGCCAGGTCAACCAGGAGGGGGTCGAGTTTCGCTCCCACTGGGATGGGTCCACCCATTTTTTTTCCCCGGAACGGGTGGTGGATATTCAGCGGGTGATCGGTTCGGACATCATGATGGTGCTGGACCAGTGCATTGCCAACCCCTCCGATGAGGCCGCCGCGCGCCAGGCCCATTTGCTCACCCTGGACTGGGCACAGCGCTCCCGGGAGCATTTCCTGCGCCAGAAACCCCTCTACGGTTTTCCGCAGCTTCAGTTCGGCATTGTGCAGGGCGGGGTGTACGACCATTTACGTAAAGAGAGCGTTCGAGAACTGGTAGCCATCGGCTTTGACGGCTACGCGATCGGCGGCCTGGCGGTCGGCGAAGATGCCCGGACGCGCAATCGGATGACCGAACTGTGTACCGATCTACTGCCGGAAAATCGTGTCCGCTACCTGATGGGGGTGGGCAAGCCGGAGGACCTGCTGGATGCCATAGCCCGAGGCGTGGATATCTTCGATTGTGTTATCCCGACCCGCAATGCACGCAACGGCTGGGCCTTTACCCGAACCGGAAAAGTGGTGATTCGAAATGCGCGTTACCGGAGCGACTTTGCTCCGCTCAGCGCGGACTGCCGGTGTTTCTGTTGCACACACTTTACAAGGGCCTATCTGCATCACCTGTTCAGAGTGAAAGAAATGCTCGGATACCGGCTGCTCACCATCCACAACGTTCATTTTTTTCTGAGCCTGATGCGGCAGGCGCGCCGCCACATTCTGGACGGCACCTTTCAGGACTTCCAGAACCGATTTCTGGAATCCTACTTTACCCATCAGGAAAAGGGGCGTTGACACGCCGGCCCACCTGGAAAATCGGTAAAAGCCATTGTTTCTGCCGGCAGCCTTCGTGTAACTTTAAAATTGTTTCTTAGTGTGCTTTAAGAAAAGCCATTCGGACGAACCATAACGGAAAAACAGGAGGAAGTCCCTTTGATTAAAACCGTATTTGCCATGGCTGGAGGACAGGCCGGCGGCGAGCAGTTTTTTGCCTCGTTACTGCCGCTAATTTTGATTGTGGTCATTTTTTACCTGCTCATTCTGCGTCCCCAGGCCAAAAAGCAGAAGGAACGGGACAAAATGTTGAAAGCGTTAAAGAAAGGCGACGATGTGGTCACCGTGGGCGGGATTCACGGTAAGATCGTCGGGATCAAAAAAGACGGCGGAGATGTTCTGATTTTGAAAGTTGACGATAATGTAAAACTGGAAGTGGACCGTTCGGCCATTGCTTCGGTGGTCAGACAGGGTAAAGAGAAGTAGGTAAACCATGGCTGTACTCCCCATAATCAAGCTGGGTCACCCCTCGCTGCGCAAGCGGGCTCTGGAGGTGACCCGTTTTGATGATGAACTGGTCCGTCTGGCTCGTAACATGATCGACACCATGCGGGTCAATGAAGGCATTGGCCTGGCTGGAAACCAGGTGAATGTGCTTCAGCGGATCTTTGTCATCGATTTTCAGCTGGTGGACGAGACGCAGGAGGCCCGCGCTTTTGTCAACCCGCGCATTCTGCGGGGGGAAGGCAGCGTTAAGATGGAAGAGGGCTGCCTGAGTATTCCCGGGGTGCGGGCCGATGTCGTTCGCCCGGAGACGGTGGAGGTGGAATATCAGGATCTGGAAGGGCGGACCCATCGGGAAGTTCTCACCGAATTGCCCGCCCGGGTCTTCCAGCACGAGCTGGATCACCTGGACGGCATTTTGTTCATCGATCACCTCTCCCCGGTACAGCGCAAATTGCTCGAACCCCAGTTAAAGTCCATCCAGGAGGCCTGAGAACCCCGTTGAGTGGCTTGCGCATTGTTTTTATGGGTACGCCGGCGTTCGCACTGCCCTCCCTGCGTCATCTGGTCCAATCCCGGCATGCGGTGGTGGGCGTTGTGACCGCACCGGACCGTCCGCGCGGGCGCGGCCAGAAGCTGCAACCGACGCCGGTTAAAGCCGAAGCGCAGCGCCTGGGCATTGGACCCATCCTCCAACCCACCAGCCTGCGCGACCCCGAATTTCTTCACCAACTGAAAGCCCTCCAGGCCGACCTGTTCGTGGTGGTCGCCTTTCGAATCCTACCCGAAGCGGTGTTTACCATGCCTCCGAAGGGTACCATTAATGTGCATCCCTCGTTGCTGCCCCGCTACCGGGGGCCGGCGCCCATCCCCTGGACCATCATCAACGGGGATCGGGTCACCGGCGTCAGCATTATTTTCATTCAAAAAGAAGTGGATGCCGGCAACATTATTCTGCAGCAGGAAGTGCCTGTGCTGGAAGACGAAACGGCGGGCAGCCTCCACGACCGCCTGGCGGAAATCGGTGCCCGGCTACTGGTGGAGGCGGTGGATCGGCTTGAGGCCGGACCGGTGCCGGTCAAAAAACAGGACGAGCGGCTGGCTACCCGAGCGCCCAAGCTGACTCCGGAAATGACGTTCATCCGCTTCGACCAGCCCGCCGAGCAGGTCAAAAACTGGATTCACGGCCTCAGCCCGCTGCCTGGCGCCCGGACGTGGTGGAACGGCAAACTGATCAAGCTCTACCGGGCCCAGGTGGCTTCCAACCAGGCAGCCCGGGCGGCTCCGGGAACAATTCTTGAGGTCGATGAAGAGGGCATCCTGGTCGCCTGCGCCCCGGGGGCCCTTCGCCTCACCGAATTGCAACTGGAAGGCCGAAAACGCCTTCCGGCTAAGGAATTTTTGCTGGGGGCGGCCATCCGGCCCGGCGATCGGTTCACCCCCGCAAAAACGACCGACTGACCCGGTTCTGCTGCTGCGTGTGTCCCGCCAACCGTCCAACCACTGAAGGGGCTTTCTAAATCTCCAGAGCAAAATTTCTGCCCCCTTGCTTCATTGATGAATTTGCATGTATTTTATGGCCTTGATCTTCGGGGCAAGGTGACTCTGCCGGTTTTGGGACCGGCAGGGAATTCCTGACCGGCGGTGAAAGCCCGCGACTCCCGAGCTTTTCGGGACTGAACCGGTGGAATTCCGGTGCCGACGGTATAGTCCGGATGGGAGAAGATCAAGGCTGTTCACACACCCCTTCCGGTGCTGTAATGCGCCGGCCGAGCGGTGGTGCTCACCTGTTTTTCTCCCATCCAGCATGACCCTCCCCGATGAAAAAACTTGAATTCGGTTTGATGCCGGGGACACAAGCGGTTGAACGACAGAGACTACATGCAACTGGCCTTAGAGCTGGCCCGCAAAGGTGCCGGCAGAACCTCGCCCAATCCGCGAGTCGGCGCCGTGCTGGTGAAGGGGGGCCGCATCATCGGGCAGGGCTACCATCGTGCCGTGGGCGAAAAGCATGCCGAAGTGGAAGCCATTGAGGCAGCCACCGAATCGGTGGAGGGTGCCACGCTCATCTGCAACCTGGAACCCTGTTGCCACAATACACGAGAAAAGCGCACGCCGCCCTGTACCCGGCGCATCATCGCCGAGAAGATCGCCCGGGTGGTGGTCAGTACCATCGATCCCAATCCACATGTGAATGGCCAGGGATTGGCGGAACTCCAGGCTGCTGGCATTGAGGTGAAAACCGGCGTTCTGGCTCGGGAGGCGCTGGAGCTGAATGCCGCGTACTTTAAATCTGTGCATCGCCGGGAGGCGTTTTTCCATCTGAAAATCGCCCAGTCCCTGGACGGTCGGATAGCCACCCGCCGTGGGGACTCCAAATGGATTACCGACCAGCAGGCCCGCAGGCAGGTCCAGGCGCTGCGCCGCCAGGCCGACGCCATCCTGGTGGGTGTGGGCACCGTGCTGGCGGACAATCCCCGCCTTACCGTGCGGGAGGAAAGCGATTACCAGCCCTACCGGCTGGTGCTGGATTCACGACTGCGCACCCCTCTGGAGGCTCACCTGGTGCGTGACCGGTGGGCCCAGCGCACCCTGATTTTTCATGGCCCTCAGGCCGATGTCACCCGCAAAAGGAAGCTTGCTGAACGAGGGGTCCGGCTGGTAGAAGCCCCGGTGGACGCTGCCGGCCGGATTGACCTGGCCTTTCTTGCCGGGTATCTGGCCGCACAGGGAATTCTCGCCGTGCTGGTGGAGGGTGGCAGCCGGGTGTTTACTGAATTTGTCCGCCAGAATCGCTTCGATCGGCTCACTGCCTTTGTCGCCCCCCTGCTGATAGGCGAGGGCCTTCCAGCCATCGGCGACCTGGGGGTGGAGGCCCTGAGTGAGGCCAGAAGACTGGAGCAGGTCCGCATCCACACGCTGGGAAATCAGGCGGTGGTGGAGGGGTACCGTCGCGTTAAGGAAACCTTTGGCCCATTGGCGGAGGTGTGGTCGTGTTCACGGGATTGATCGAAGAAGTGGGCCGGGTGGCGGGGCGCCGGCCCATACAGGGAGGCATCCGCCTGACCATTGCGGCCGAACGGGTGCTGGAGGACCTGAAAGTCGGCGATTCCATTGCCGTCAACGGTGTTTGCCTGACCGTGGTAAAGCAGCG
>RFHE01000290.1 GCA_003696445.1 Calditrichota bacterium
AGTCAGTTGGGCCATCAGGGGCAGGGCCTGCTCCACGGCGCCCATTTTAAGATACAATCCGGCCAATTTGCGCCGGGCCACCTGCCTGTGTTCCGGAAACTGCCGGACAATATGCTCAAAGCGCCGCACGGCGTCGCTCAAGCGCCCCTGTTTGATGGCCAGCGCCCCCAGGTTGTATTGCACTTCGTACACATCAGGGGCCAGCTGCTCGGCTCGTTTCAGGTAGCGGGCCGCTTCGCTCAGATGCCCCTTGTTCAGATGCAAGGTGCCCAGGTAGAACAGATACTTGGCCTCGTCGGGAAATAGGGCCACGGCCTGCTCCAGCAGCTTTTGCTGAAGCGCCCCCTGGCCCAGCCTCTCGCACAGCTCGTAGAGCAGGCCGATGGCCTGGGGCGTGTCGTCGAAATCGGCCAGGTGGTTCACACAATTTTCCACGGCCTGCAGCGCCTGCGGGTGGGCGGCAGGGTGTTTTTGCAAGGCAACGACAAATTTGGCCAGCGAAGAGGTCCGTGGGCTTTTGCTGGCCTGTAAGTACGCACCAAGGGAGCTAACCGCCCCAGCGTAATCCTGAAGCTGGAAGCAGTACACCCCTCGCCTCTGGGCAAGGACTTCGCTGGGAAAGAGCTTGTCCATGCTCAGGTCCGAATGGGCCAGGCCCTGGTATTTTTCAACCTGCTCCAGCGCCTCCAGGGCGGCCGCCCAGTTTTTCAGGGCGGCCTGGCTGTCGGAAATGAGAAACCAGCCCAATCGCTGGTGCGGCGCCACTTGCAGGGACTGCCTGGCCAGCTCGATGGCCTCCTGATACTGGCCACGTTTGTAGGCT
The DNA here is from genome assembly GCA_003696445.1 of Calditrichota bacterium. Lineage (GTDB taxonomy): Bacteria > Calditrichota > Calditrichia > RBG-13-44-9 > J042 > J042. Next base: position 824 of record RFHE01000290.1, read on the forward strand.
TCGTTGGCCAGAATGAGCAAGGCCGTTCCTTTTAATGGCGGGCTGAGAGTCCCCTGATGGATTGCCTGGCGTAACTGCGCCTCACCCTCCTCAACCCGATTGGCCAGAATATAGGTTTGCCCCAGCTGAAACCGGGCATAGGGATTATCCGGCTCCTCAGCCACCTGTTTTTCCAGATAGGCTAAATTGCGTTCAATTTTTTGCTGAAGAATTTCGTCGCTCTGGTTGTAGCCCAGATGCTCGATTTCGGCATCCAGCAGGGCAAAGCGTGCTTTGTTGGCCTGCAACGAGGGGGTAATCTGTTCGTGGACCCGGCCGACAAAGCGAACCCCGGGCAGTTTACGAAACAGGCGGGGATAGGCCTGCACGTGCGGCATGTTGCCCAGTACACCTCGCACTTCGCTCTTGACCCGAATGTAGAACGCATCGGCGCGGTTCTCACTCACTGCCTTTCGGACGGCCGGGTGATGGGGGGCATGTAAGCGCTCGTCGGCGTCCAGGTAGAGAATCCAGGGCTGCGTGGCTTGTGCCAGCCCAACATTCCGCGCCTGAGCAAAATTGCCCGTCCACTGGTGATGAATGACCCGCGCCCCGTAGCGGCGGGCAATCTCTACCGTACGATCGCTGGAACCGGTATCCACAATTACCATCTCGGATACCAGCTCCCGCACGCTCTCCAGGCACTCGGCTAAAAAGCGTTCTTCGTTTTTCACAATCATGCACAGGGAGATGGGCGCTTTGCCCGGGGCTGGAGGGGCTTTTCGGCGGCGGGCTTTCCTGCCCGACTTCCCTGTCCGTCGCTTCCTGCGTTTTGCCATGGCTCACCCAAAAATTTGGTTCACAATGTTGCCATACGGATCTTCATCCGGTTTGACCAGACGTATTTTACTCAAAATCTGCTTCAGCCAGGTTTCCACTTTCCCAGCCGGTTGATTTAAAATCTGGGCGATTTCCTCCACGTCCAGACCTTCGTAAAAATGTAGTCCTAGAATAACCCGTTCTTGATTGGTCAACTGTTTTAGTGCGGCCACCACGATGTCCTGCTCTTCCTGAGCCCGAGTCCTTAAGCTTGCCTGGTTCATGAGTTCTCCCATCCGAAGTTTAACCTTGCATGATCTGTTTCATGACGCCCGCAGCGTTCTTCAATTGTAACGGGCTGGTGGTACTGGCTCGGTAGTTGAAATCTTTAATTTTTCGAATCAATTCGTATCGGAAGATGGCAACATCGCGGGGCGCCTGAATGCCCAGCTGAACTTTGTTGTTCTCAATTTTGACTACTTTAATCAAGACCTGATCGCCAATTAGGATATCCTGACCTAACTTCCTTGTTAGTACTAGCATGATGCACCATCCCTGGCTTTAAAGTGGTTTGTTTCAGTTCCGGTTCATTTGCTTAGGAGATCGGATGCGAAATGGGGAGCGATTCGGATGGTAAAACCATCTGCTCTCCCTGTTTTTGTTGGTAATCAATCACAATGGGACTTTTCAGGTTAATGGTCACTCTGCCGCCTTCCCCCTTCAGGGTGACCACGCAAAACAGGTCCATCAATTCATCGGCAGCAAACAACCTTTCCACCAGCGAATTGGGAAGTTCCTGAGCGTAGTCCTCGACTGCTAGGAAGGGGTTGAGAACCGGAAAGCCGATCTCTTGCCGATCCACGGCAATAAGCCAGCGGAACGGCTCATAATCCTCGTCGTGGACGACGAGGAAACGTCGACAATCTTCAAATCCGATGATGCCTTTGGGGAAGTGAATGACCTTGTCCTCGTCGAATTCAATTTCCCCGAATTGCCTGGTCCTGATTTTCATGCGTCTCTCCACCTCAGTGCTGGGTTCTTTCCTGCAAGTCTGATGCCACATGATTCTTTTTTCCCTCTAATTTGTTGAAAGTTAATAGCTTAGCTCAGCTCTCTTGTCGAAAACTTCTACACTTTTTGCCGGCTTTTCAACAGCCCTGGTCTGGATTTTAAACAGTGTCTATCGGATAAAATCGACCAGGGAAATGTTGACTGTTTGAGCCAGAACCCGAAGGGCGGTTTCCAGGGCGGTTTGTTCTTTGTTTAAATCGGTAATGGCCCTGGGCAGGTCGGTATCCTCCACACTGCTCAAGAACGCCTCCAGTCGCACATCTTCGCTGTGGTACTGATCCAGTAATAATTGGTAGCGATTAATTTTGGCCCCCAGGCTGGCATTGCGCTGCAACACCTGGTCCATGGCCTGATCGACCTGATCGATCAGGCCGGTAATGGCAGCTGTGTCGCGATTTTTAAAGGCATCACGCAAGTCAATCAGAGTCTGAAAGACGTCCACGTTCTTTTTAAACGCCTCCTGACCGGTCACATTGTACGGATCAATTTTGCCCTGGCCCAGCTCCACCTGCAGCTTGCCGTCTATACCATGAGGGTTTTCGATGACCTGAGAACCATCTGCTGCAAGGGTAAAAGGGGCAGTGGAGACATTGGTACCACCGAAAATGTAACGGTCCTTGAATTTGGTGTTGCCAAGGTTGACCATTTCCTGAAGCAATTCGTCCAACTGCTTTACAAAGGCATCGAATTCGTCGTCGCTGGTGCTGTCCGCACCCTGGACGGCCAATTGCTTTACGGTAGCAAGAATGTTGGCCGCATCGTCCAGGGTTTTGCTGGAAAAATGCATGAAGTCCAGAGCGTTTTCGATGTTCTCTTCAAAGCGATGATTGAATTTGAGCATGGTTCGGTAACGCAGCACCGTTTCAATTTTGTCCGGAGCATCGGAGATCTGGTTAATCTGTTTCCCGGTGGCCAGATCCCGCTGGAGGGTGCTAATGCGTTCCCGGCTGCGATTAATCTGGTGCAGCAATCGCTGAATGCTGTAATTTTGCGTGACTCTCATGCCTCCATCCGTCTGTTTACACCAGGTTTACCAGGGTTTCCAAAATGTCGTCCACCACTTTAATAACCTTTGCCGAGGCTTCCAGCGAACGCTGAAACTTGATCATCTGGGTCATTTCCTCGTCCAGCGAAACGCCGGATTCGGCTTCTCGCTGATTCTGGACCTGCTCGCGCAGCAATTCTTGATTTTCGCGGGTGCTTCGGGCTTGGTCGATGTGCCGGCCCAGTTTGGTGATGGTGTTGTTGTAGTAATCCGCCAAAGTCTGGGAGCGATCCTCCAGCAGTTTTGCGTTACGCAAGTTGGCAATGGCCAAGGCCACGTCGCCGTTACCGGGAGTGCCGTCCCGAGAAGCCGCGATATTGGCCACATTGTCCTGAATTTCGGGGGCCACGTCGATGCTGGCGGCATCGGTACCGACAAAAAAGTCCAGTCCGCTGTTGCTGGCCGGCGGATCGCCGATGGGCAGCCCCTGGCCGGCGCGATGCTGTCGATTTACCGCTTCGATGAACGTACTGGCCAGTTTGTCCAGCCGGTCGATGAGCTTGTGCAGGGCTTTATTGTGCAGTTTCAGCAGCGCGCCCAGCCGGCCGGATTCCACCTTAACCCGGTCACCTCGTGGCCCGTTCACTACAATTCGCAGTCGATTGTGCTCGCTATCGGTCTGCACAGTCAACTCGCGGGCCGTATCGTTGGTGACCAGGGTGGCGCCGGCTGCAGAAACAGTCACATTCCCGTTTTCATCTTCCCGGTATCGAATTTCCACCAGTTCACCCAGTTTATCCAGCAACTGGTCGCGTTGATCCCGAAAGTCGTTTGCTTCGCCACCACTGGCCTCGGCATTGACAATTTTCTGATTCAAATCGGCAATCTGGCGGGCGTAATTGTTAATGTCGGCAACCACCGAATCCACGTCCTTGCGAATGCTTAGCTGGATATCCTCCAGCTGAGCTCGTTTGCTGCGAAACGATTCCACCAATCCGGTCGCCTTCTGCAGAATGCTGTTGCGAATCGCCGTGTTCTCCGGTTCCGAGGCCAGGTTACTAAACTCGGAAAAAAACTCGTTCATCAGGTTTCCGATGCCACTCTCGGAAGGCTCCTGAATCACCGTTTCCACCTGCAGGAGCACGTTTTCTTCCACCTCGGCCCGGCCAAGGGTATGGCTGATCCGGCGAAACTGAAAGTCCAACAACTGATTGCGAATTCGGCTGATGCTATCGACAAAAACACCCATGCCCAGCTGCCCTTGAATGAGATTCTGTGGCAGAGCAGCCTTCAGGGTCAGTTGCTGGCGGGAATATCCCGGGGTGTTGACATTGGCAATATTGTGGCTGGCTACGTCCAGGCCAAGCCGACTGGCAGACAGTGCCCTTCGGGCAATATCCAGGCTCTGAAAAATACCAGGCATGATGATCTCCCTACAGTTTTCGGTTCACCAGCGCACTACGTGCCGCCAGTGGTTTGTGGGGACGGTAAACGGCCTGGGGTTGGCCTCCAGACTGGAAGGCCCTGACCATGGAGCGGACAAAGGCGAGTGAATTCTCCATCAGCTGATGGTTGTTCTCGCGCAGCTGGACAATGGTTTGCCCAAGCCGGTGCAGGGTGTCCAGGGTACGCAAAAGCCGCGGGTGATCGGCATTGTCCACCACCACAAACAGCAAATCGCGGTTGGACAGATCCACCAGTCGGGGTTGTTGGCGCAGCGTGGCGATGGCTTCCTGCCACCGGGACTCCCATTGCTGGAGCGCTTCCATGCACTGGAGAAGTTTGCTCGAACAGGCTTCCAGATCCCCCAGCCTGTTCTCAATCAGTAAAACTTGCTGGGTTTCCAGAAGCGTCTTGAGTGTGGTCAATAAGTTGATTTTGGCATCCAGCCTGTCCAGCAGAAACCGTCCCTGTTCCATTGTTTTTCCCTGTTTTCGTGTTCAGGTTATCTCCCATATTCGGTTGGGCCTTTCAGGGTCTTTAATTTCAAAAACGAAAAATTGTGCGCTACGCCATCGCTCAAATCCACAGCCGGGCAACAGGAGGGGGAGTTTTTACTCCCTTAAAAGGTTCAGGCGATTCGTTTGTGAAACTTAACCACACTGGCGCTAAAAATGGCAATGCCGAACCCGGCTAAGGGAAGAGCATCTTTCATCAGGTAACGGAGCCCGGAGCCTTTCTGAAAAATGTCCCGGACGATGCTCATGAAGTAGCGCATGGGATTCAAATAGGTGGCCAGTTGCAGGCTGTGGGGCATGTTTTCGATAGGAATGAAAAAACCGCTCATCAGGATCATGAAAACCATGAAAAACCAGGCGGTAAACATGGCCTGTTGCTGGGTGTGGGTGATGGTGGAAATGAACACGCCCAGCCCCAGGGAGGTGAACAGGTAAACAAAGGCCAGTACGGCCAGCAACCCGTAGCTTCCGGCCATGTGAATGGCAAAGATGAGCTGAGCAAACCCCATCACCACGGCCAGCTCCACATAGGCCAGGATTAGGAAGGGAATCAGCTTGCCTAAAATTAACTGGTAGCGTTTTAAAGGGGTGACCATGAGCTGCTCCAGGGTCCCGATTTCTTTTTCCCGCACCAGGCTCATGGCCGAGAGCATCATGGGCACAATGGTCAGCAACACCACCACAATGCCGGGTACCATGAACTGGGCGCTTTTCAGATCCAGGTTATACCACATACGCTCGTCGGCCTGCACCAGGCGGAGGCTTCCCGGCGGCAGCAGGTGTACCGCCCGGGCATGTGCCAGTTGTTGGCGCATCAGCTGGCGCAGGATGCCCCGAGCATAGCCCAGCGCCACGCTGGCTGTATTGCCATCCAGCCCATCCACCACCAGGCCGATGGTGGGTTGCAGTCCCCGCCGAAGGTCCCGGGCAAATCCCCGTGGAATAATCAGCCCCATCTGGGTGCGCCAGGCCTGAATGTCTTCCTTTAGTGCTTCCAGGCTGGTTTCGTACCCCTGGAATTCAAATCGGTCGGTGGTGGCAAAAGCCCGGGCCACCTGGCGACTGGCCACCGAGCGATCGAAATCCAGAATGCGCAGGCGGATATGTTTGACTTCCACGGTCATGGCATGGCCCAGCACCAGCAGTTGAATCAAGGGTACCATGAACAGAATGGCCGCCATTTCCCGAGTGCGGCGAACCTGAAGAAACTCCTTGCGCAGCAGGGCCAGAATGGGTTGCATTCAATCCTCCAGATCGGTTTTAAACTTCCGCCGGGCCAGCGAGATCAACAGGACCGCCATGAAGGCCAGCACAATGGTCGGTACCAGCAATTGATCCGCCGTGTTGCCTTTTAACATCACCCCCCGGACCATGGGTAAAAAGTAGCGCGCAGGAATCAAATGAGATATCCACTGCAAGACCCTGGGCATGGAGGGGATGGGAAAAATAAAACCGGACAGGACAATGGTCGGCAACAGCGTGGCGGTCAGGGCCATCATCATGGCTACCTGCTGGGTGGGGGCGATGGTAGAAAACAGCAGCCCCAGGGACAGACCGGTGATTACGTAAAGAAGCGAATAGGCCAGCAGGAGCAGGGGATTACCCACAAAAGGAACCTTAAAGATACCCACACCAATGGTCAAAATGAGGCCGGCGTCCAGAAA
>RFHE01000035.1 GCA_003696445.1 Calditrichota bacterium
CAGGCGTTGCCGGAGAGTCGGGTGGATTTTCTGACCCGCGAGGAGGATGCCCCGCTGCCCGAAGCGCTGGGGCTATTCGGCCGCGTATTTCGTCTGGGCGGGGGTCGGAACCCATGGGCACAGAAGCTGGCTGTACTGTTGCTCTGGCCCAGACTGCGCCGGGAAGGCTATCAGGTGGTTCTGGATTTGCAGCGCAATGGCATCAGCCGCTGGCTGCGGAGGCAGCTCACCCCCTCCGCCTGGTGCGCTTTCGACCGATTTGCCCCTTGCTGGGCCGGTGAGCGCTACCGGCAGGCCATCGAGGCCACCGGGGTGGTCCAATCCCTCCCCTGGCAACCGATCGGGCTACCGGAAAACCTGCCTTTGCCGGACCTGCCGGCAATGCCCGAAGGGACGGTGCCGGTGGTTTTGAACCCCGCCGGTTATTTCCCCACCCGCAACTGGCCGCTGGAGCGCTACCTGGAGCTGGCCGATTTGCTCCAGGCCTATTTCGGGGGGCGGGCGCGATTTGTCTTTCTGGGCCTGGAACGGATCAAGACAAAGGTTTCTTATCTGAGCCGGCAGCTGGGCGACAGCGCCGTCGATCTGGTGGGGCGGACCAGTGCGCTGGAAGCGCTGGCCGTGGTGCAGCGGGCCCGTCTGGTGGTGAGCGAGGACTCCGGCCTGGCCCACCTGGCCTGGGCGGCCCGCCGGCCGCTGGTGCTGCTGCTCGGTTCCAGCCGCGCCGAATGGTCGGCGCCCCCCGGAAACTGGGTCCGGTGCCTGGATTCGAGCGACCTGCCCTGCGGGGGATGCCTGCAAGCCCGCTGCCCCTACGGGGATGTCCACTGCCTGAGCCGTTATTCCGCCGGCCAGGTGTTTGCCCATTGCCGCAGGTTGCTCCAGCAGCAGGAGAGAGACGAGGCTGTTTCATGAACGCTGCACGTTCCAAGCTCCGGCTGGCCGTCTTTGTGCCCGGCGGGGTCGGCCCTCCGGGCAGCAGCCATCGGGTACCCGCCCTGGCCCATCTGCTGGAGGCGCTCAGCAAAACCTTCTCGGTTTCCGTGTTCAGCATGACGCCTCAGCCCTATCCGCCGGAAGAACCAACGCCTTTCCAGCTCTTTGCTCCTGCCCGCGCCACCTCCCGCCCGGGCGGAGCGGCAGCCATGGTAATGGCCCGGTTTGTACACATGCACCGCCGCCGGCCCTTTCACCTGATTCACGGCTTCTGGGCGCTGCCTTCCGGCCTGCTGGCCGGATGGCTGGGCCGGTGGAGCGGGCTCCCTGTGCTGCTGACCCTGATGGGTGGGGAAACCGCCCGACTGACCGGCCTGCGCTACGGCAATTGTACCCGCCGGCACCATTGCCGGCTCACGCGCTGGGCGTGCCGGCTGGCCCGGGCGGTGGTGGTTCTCAGCAACCATCAGGCCGAACAGCTGTCCCGGTTGCACTGGCCGGTGCGCAAGCTGGCTTGCATCCCCTTCGGGCCGTTGCCGGATTTCTACCGCCCGGCGCCGGCCAAACTGACCCCGCCCTTCCGCCTGCTGCAGGCGGCCAATCTGACGCCGGTAAAAGATCAGCTGAGCCTGTTGCACGCCGTGGACCGGCTGCGACGGCACGTCCCGGTTCAATTGCAGATAGTAGGCCCGGACTACTGGCAGGGCACCGTACAGCGCCGGTGTGCAGCGCTCGGACTGAATCCGCTGGTTCAATTTCTCGGCCCACTGGACCACCGGCGTTTACCGGCCCTGTACCACCGGGCTCAGGTTTACCTGCAAACCTCCCTTCACGAAGCGCAGGGGGTGAGCGTGGCCGAAGCGGCAGCAGCTGGGCTTTTCCTGGCCGGCACCCACACCGGCCTGCTGGCCGATCTGGCACCGGAAGGCGCCCTTACGGTGCCCCCAGGGGACTGGCAGGGGCTGGCCGACCGATTGCTGGCAATGCTGAAACAGCCGGAAAAGGCGATGCCCTTCCAGTGGCAAGCCCTGCGCTGGGCACAGGCCCATCCGTTCGACTCCACCGTGCAGGGTTACTTAAGGCTTTACCGGGCCCTGCAGAACGAAAAGCTGACCAGCCCGGGAAAAACCGGGAGAAGGGAGGCCGGGAGATGAGTCGTCCAGCGGCCCCGGTTTCGGTGGTCATTCCCACGCGCAATCGGCCCGGCGAGGTGGCCAGGCTACTGGAACGGCTTGCCGGACAGACCTACCGGCCTGCCGAAATCCTGATCGTGGATGCCTCTCAACCGCCACTGGATGTGCACCGGGTACAGCCCCTGTGCGCACCGATTCCCCTGCAGGTGATTGGCTGCAGGCCTCACCTCTGCGTTCAGAAAAACCTCGGCCTGCAGAAGGCGGCGCAACCCTTCGTCTGGCTGTGCGACGACGACATGGACCCCCCGGCGGCCTACCTGGAGCGCCTGTGGCGTTACCTGCAGGCTCATCCCGAGGTGCCCGCCGCCAGCGGTCTGGTGCTAGAGCCGGCCGGAGAGGGGCGCTTTCAGTCTCAATTTCCCGACACGCTGCCCGCCCTGCTGTGGAAGTTCTGTTTTCAGCTCTCTGTCTGGGGGCCGTTGCCCCGGCCCCGGCGGAAAGCGGCCCGGGTGCTGTGGGCTCCGATAGTTCGCTGGTACCGCCGCAGGGGGAACAGCTGGACGCTGGCCGGCTGGCCTTTAATTACCCGATGGGACGAGCCAGTTGTGCACACCGCATTCTACGGTCTTGGGGCCTGCATGGTACGCCGGCAGGCCCTGCCGGAGGACCCTTTCCCTGCCTGGCTGGATCCCTACGGCATCGGCGACAATTACGGGCTGGCGCTGAACCTGCCTTTTCCACCGGGGATAGCCGTCCTCACCGACCTGCCGATTCTTCACCGGAAGAGCCAGGAGAACCGGCTCGGGGAAGGAGAAAAATTTGCCCGGCGGCTGCAGGCGCTGGTACGCTTCGTGCGAGAGGGGGATCGGTTTGCGCGCCTCAATCGCATCTGGCTGGGCTGGTCCCTGGTTGGTCTGTGGCTCCAGGCCCGGCGCTCGGGTAACCGCGGGCAACAGAAAGCCATCCGGACGGCATTTCGCGCGCTTTTCTTGCCCCCTCCAGGCGATGATGCCACCGCCAGGTCCACGGAAGGCTAATCCGGCCAGAACAGGCGGGGCAGAAACGCGCATCCCATCCCCCCTTTTCGGGAGAGCAGTTGAGAAGGACCAATTTTGTGCAAACCGCTGTTTCCCTGGCACCAGGCTTAAAGCAATTCCCCCCCAACCACTTCTCTTCGCAACAGAGGGGGCAAAGGGGGTGCGTTCCCTTCAGCCAACGAAATACTTTTCGGCAGGCGGTGAGGCAACTTTTTGTTGAGAGGCCGGTATGCTTGAAGAAGGATCTGCAACGCACCGGAAGGCGTCCGGCCCGGGGAGGAGGGTGCAATCCGCTTTTCTGCTGCCGGACCGATTGTCCTTCCAGCGGAACGAGAGAATGCCGCATCAGGACCAGGACTCAGCAGTTTCGTCCTGATCCACACGCCGGCCTGACCGGCCGATTGGAAGAGGAGGGTTTAAAATGCATGTGCACTTGCGTTCCGGGAAGCTGATTTTGCTGGCCCTGGTGGGGCTGGCCTGTCTGGACGGGCGTCTTCGTGCCGAAATCCCCATTCCCCCTTCCCCGATAAAAACGCTGACGCAAAGCTGGGGACAATCCAGCCAGGGCCGCTACATCGCCTCCCGTGGCCCCTTGCACGTGCTGGTGGTTTTTGTCCAATTTCCCGACGATCGATACGACCCGGATTACCCCCTCTGGCCCATCCACCAGCCCCCTGCCTACCTGCACACTTTTGTGGACCCGGGTAACAGCAAAATCAGCAGCCAGACCAATTTAAGCGACTACTTCCGCGTGATGTCCCTGGACCAGTTTCACCTGACCGGAGAGTCTTTCTTTGTGATTACCCCTCACACCAGGCGGTGGTACCTCGATCGGGGGTACACGATGTGGGAGATTAACCAGGAGGTGCTCAAAGAGCTGGACAGGCTGGTGGATTTCAGCCGATTCGACCGCTGGGATTTCACCTCCGGCAAGCCCTACAGGCAACGGCCGGACGGGTGGGTGGATATGACCTTTATGATTTACCGCAATGTGGCCGAGGACCTGGCCAGACCGGAGGCAACCATGCGGGATTCGCTGCGATTTTACGGGGGCACCGCCTCGCTGGGTTACAACTGGTACAATTCCGGGAGCCCGGACAGCATCTCAGTGGACAACGGCCGCCGGTGGTTCGGGGCCGGCTGGCCCGGTTTTGGCGACCCGGGACGCGGTACCACCAGCGTGGTGGCCGCGGACGAGGCCTGGGCATTGCACATTCCGCCGAATCGGGTTCAAATCCATGAGCTGGCCCATTTTTTTCTGGGGGACAACAGCGCTCACACCGGCGGTGGGTTCTGGGCCATGCTCAACCAGTCCACCCGCCGAACCAATGCGGCCGGCTTCAGCCCGGTGAATGCCTGGGAGCGCACTTCCACAGGCTGGATTGAACCGAAAACCATTTCCCTCCAGGATGGCAACCGGCAGACCGTGGTCCTGACCGACTACTTAACCACCGGGAACAGTGTTCGGGTAAAATTGCCCGGCACCGCTTCGGAATTTTTTCTCCTCGAGTTCCACGCCGGCGTTTCCGCCTACGACCTTCGGACCGAGCGGGGGGAACCGGATAACGGCCTGTTTGTGCTGCACAATTTTGTGACCTTGAATCCCTCCCGCCAATTGCGACTGGTACCCGCCGACGGCCGGTGGAACTGGCAGGTGAGCGAGCTGCTCTGTGGGCCGGGCCGGCCGCAGGCAGGCATTCCCGTCTTTCAGCGGCTGGCGCCCAATCCCGCCTCCGGACAGGACGATTGTAGCCAGATCCACTTCACCATGGTCGGCGTGAGCCCCTGCGGACAGACACACCCGGTCAGTCCGGCCTGGATTCAGGCCTATCTCGATCCCACCACCGACCGGCCGGTCCTGGCCAACCTGTTTTATGGCGACGGCAACGATGCCTTCACCCGACAGCGCGCCCGCATTTTTTCGCCCTGGAGCAATCCGGGCACCTGGCGTTCCACCGCCAAGCCCACCGGCATTACCATCGAAGTGTTGGAACAGACCGCCCGGCAGATGCGCCTGGCCGTTTATTTCGGTTCAGAGGCTTCCTTAACCGCTCCGCCATCCCGCCTGCAGGACGTGCGGCTCACCGCCTCTGCCCTAAACGCGCCCCGGTTGACCTGGACGGGCGCCGGAGAACCCGATTTTCAGCATTACGAAATCTGGCGGAAACAAAAGGATGCGCCGTACGAAAAACTCCAAATCACCACTCGCCCCCAATTTCAGGAGAATGCCGCTTTCCAGCTGGTGGAGCCCGGCGGCTCCTTTGAACCCAACCTGTTTTACCGGGTGATTGTGGTGGACGCTTCCGGGCAACGGTCGCTGGCTTCCAATGAAGTGCCGGCACAGGTAGAGTTCGCCGGGGAGGATACCACCGCCGTTCAGGGGGTTCCGCCGGCCAATCCACCCCTGCAACCGGGCATCGACAGGATTTTTCCCAATCCGGTGAACGGCACAGCCCAGATTGAATACACCCTGGCCCGGGCCGGCGAGGTGCTGATCACCGCCTACAATGTCCTGGGCCAGCAGGTGGCCACCGTCCTCTCCGCCCGCCAGGGGGAGGGTAAACACCGGGTTGTCTGGACGCCTGCCGCCGCCGGGCTGAGCAGTGGCGTGTACTTTCTTCGCCTCCAGAGTCAGGGGGTGAGCGCTGTGAGGAAAATCTGGCTGGTCAAATAAGGCGGGCTTTCCGGGGCCAGGGGAGTGTGCCGGCATCAGGGGGAAGGGCCGGAGTGGCCGTCGGCAGCCCGGGCCAGCAGGCAATCCTTCACCCGGGAGGCCAGCCGGCCGAAGGCCAGGCTGAGAGGGGCCTGCGGGCAATCCAGAACGTAGGGCCGCCCCTGATCGGCGGCGAGAGAGAATTTCGGGTCGAAGGGCAGGCGGGCCAGGATGGGCAGCTGCCAGCGCCGGCTCAGGGCCTCCAGATCTTCCACAGGGAACAGCGCCTCTTCATGTCCGCAGTGGGAGCACACATGGCCGGCCATGTTAATCACCAGTCCCAGCACGGGCGTTTTGAACCATTCCCGGGCCATGGCAATGGCTTTGGCCACCACAAACTGCGAGAGCTGGGAGGGCTGGCTGATGGTGAGGCAGCCGTTGAATCGAGGGAGGATGTCCACCAGGTTGGGGAGCTTATCGGTGCCCGGCGGGAGGTCCACGATCAGCACATCCAGCGGTCCCCAGCAGGTATCGGCCAGCATTTCCCGGAGCGCCAGGGCTTCCATCATGCCTCGCCAGGTGTAGGCATCCCGCTGGGTGGGAGCTGTCCACAGAACCGGGCTTTCTTCCCGGGGCAAGAACAGGTCGATGGACATCACTTTTAGCCCGGCCGCAGCGCGCACCGGCTCAATGCCATCGGCCGTCTCCCGGAGCGGCTCATCGCGAACCCCCAGCAGGCGGGCCACCGACGGGCCGTTGATGTCGGCATCCAGAATACCCACCTGCCAGCCCTGCACGGCCAGAGTAGCCGCCAGGTTCACTGCAATCGAGCTCTTGCCCACGCCCCCTTTTCCACTCATCACCCCCACCAGATAGGTAATGGAGGCGAGCCGTTTCCGCAGGGCTTCCTGCTGTGCCTGAACCTGGCGGACAATATTCGAGCCGCCGTCGCCGGCAATATCGCGATAGCGTTTCACGGCTGGTCTTTTCCCTCTTCCCGCTTGTAGTTTTTCAGCGCTTCCTCCATCATCTTGCGGCCCAGCGCGATGCCCGCTTCGCAGATCTGCAGATCAATGATTCGCGCGCCCTGCTTGCGGGCACATTCCAGGACGCGTTCCCGGGTTTTGTCCCGCATGAAGCCCTCCGGCACCCGATTCAGGCGGGCCATAGCCGCAGGCGTCCACTGGAATTCGCCGTCGGGAATCAGATCCGCTTCCTGGGCAGGGGGAGCGGTTTTGCTTAGCCTGCCCCGTGCGGAAAGCTGGCGGGTTTCTTCGATGATGTCCCCGGCCACCTCCAGCACCAGCTGCCGGGTAATGGTGGGCAGGCCGCGGACCCGTGCTGTCTTTTCAATCTGAGCCTTGGTGCGGCGGCGCTGGTAACCGGAAGGCACATCCCGTAAGGCCTTTTTGGCCTCGGAGGTCCAGCGCAGTTTTACCTTATCAAAAGTCTCTTCCTCGCTCACCGCGCCTTCCAGGGGCACAAGCTTCTCGAGTGCCTCTTTGTCCAGCCGGCCGAATCGATCCTGCCCGGCGCCGCAGACCGGGCACTGGACCGGCTGAAAATTCCTGGCCGCATAGCCGCACTCCCGGCACACATAGGTGACAGCGGAATGCAAGTCGCCCCGCTCTATGGCGACCTGTTCGGCGATGATGCCCATGGCCTGCAGGGCCGACGGGGGAAGAATGGTGGCCATGGCCTGCTCGATGACCTTGCGGGTAATCACCGAATGCCCCCGCTCCATCGCCCAGCGATGGATGGTGGTGCGCGCAATGCCCCGGACCGCTTCCGGCGCGGTGTTGAGCAGCTTCCGGGCATCCTCGGTCCAGGTCATGCTGGCTTCCGCCTTGACGTCCATGGGCGGCACATAACGCTGGCTGGAGAGCAACACATTGCAGGGGGCCAGGCGCAGCAAATTTTCCGTGTTGCTGCCGATATCCATATCGGGATCGCTGTGCACCCCGATGCGCCCCAGCACCAGCAGCCAGGGGCGCTCCCGGCGCACGTACTGGAGAATCTTCTCGAACGCCTTCCCGTCCAGAAGGGTGGTTTTAAGGGCCACGCCCTCTTCCCGGGCAATCCGCTGCGCCACCTCCAGATGGGACTGGTAAATTTTGGCTAACCCGGTATCGATGACCTCCTCGTGAAGCTGTTCCTGCTCCTTGAATTTGAATACCCGAGAGGCTTTTTCGGTAAGAACGTTGGCAATGCTGTTAAACATGGTGTAGTGGAGGTAAGGATCGTAAACCGCCACGGCTTCTACCGGCTTGTTCAGGGTTTTTCCGATGGACAGGGCGGTGCGCAATCCAGCAAACGATTCCGGACTGCCGTCGATGCCGACCAGAATGTTCCCGCCATCGCCCACCACACTGTCAGGATTCCCATTGCCGTTTATCTGGATGTGAAAGGGATGGATATTTTTCACCACCAGCGTGTCCACGGCAACGCGCCGCACCACCCGCTCGCAAACGCTGCCCAGCACGCTGTCCCGCACCGCGCCAAGCCCCAGCGCACCCAGAATCACCAGATCGTAGTCGCTGTTTTTAATATCCTCTACGATAACCTTGTAGTTTTTCCCATCGAACATTTTTCCCTGAAAAGGGATGTTGTTTTCGCGGCAGCGCTTCTGGAGAACCTCCAGGTAGGAATCGGAAATCAGCTGCAGGCCCATGGTAATGAGGGTGTCGTGGATCTGGCGTTGTTTTTCCAGCTCGGTTTCTTCCTGGTACTCCTCGGGGAGGGTAAATTCCATCTGTTTGAAGCGCACATCGTGCAGGCGGGCCGCATAGGCATGGGAACCCACAACGGTGGCTCCCCACTCTCTGGCCAGATTAACGGCCAGATCGATGGCGGCCATTGAGTGTTCGGAATTGTCCACGGGAACATAAATTTTGCGATACATAATCTCCTCCTGTCCTGAGACGTTCGCGATTGTATTCAAGGGCAATCGAGCTGCGGTCGCCCGCTTTCAGTACATTATTTGTAGAGCAGTGGCAGCCGTTTTTGCACCCCGGCCAGATGATCCAGCACGTACTGGATTTCGGGCAGCAGGTCCGGCGGTGCGGTTCGCGCGCCCAGGCTGAGGGCCAGCAGGGCCTGGTCCAGGGAGGCGCTGCACCGCTGGGCCGCCTCCGGCGATGGACTCTGCTCGAGCTGGCAGGCCAGGTCCCGCAGCGCTACAATGGCCCGGGCAACGGTCAGGTTCAATGCCGGCATGCTGCTGGTCCGGGGCTGTAACCGTTGCAGGCGACGGACCTCCAGGCGAATGAGCGGGGGCGCCATTTTCCGAAATTGCGCCCAGCTCAAAAATTCCAGCTCGTTCCACCCGAATAACCGGTTTTCTTCCCTGCTTGCGGGCTTTTCCGTGATGCCTCTTCCTCCAGTTAAAATTGAATGCCTGTGCGGTGGCCCATTGCCCGCCACATCTGGCACAGGCCGCGGTATTTCCTGCGAAATTCTGCCGGATCCTGTTGGATGGTCCGGCGGCTGAACCGGGGCAACAACGCCTGTAGCTGGCGCTCCATCTCCTGCTCGTTCACCCAGCCGGCCTCTAACATGGCCAGCACCAGCTCGTAATCCTGCTCATCGCCGCGGGCAATGAATCGAAAGGCGATGCTGTAGGGATCGAAATGGTAAAACCCCAGTCTATCCAGGGCCGGGCCGGCGAGCTGGTCTCCTGAACGGTGCAGTGCCTCAATCGGCCGGGCTCGCTGCGCGTATCCCTCGGGCAGAGGGATGACCTCTCCGGGATGCTCCCGGAAGTGGCGAATGCCCAGCTCCCCGCCCACCTCCCGGGCGATCCGGTCAAAAAGGGGGAGGTCTTCTGAACCCAGCTCAACACAATAAGTGACTTCGGTCGCCCACTCCCGATGCCCCGCCAGCACCAGACCGGCAAAGCCGTACAGGTAGAACCGCCCGCCGCCCCGAAAGCGATAGGCGATTTCGTTCAAAAACCGACCAATGGAATGGGCGTCCAGATACTTTGCCACCATTTCTTTTCAAGCCCTCATCAGGAGTCGCACGCCGAGGGATCGATGCGGCCTTTGCCTTCGTCCACCGTATTGTCGCTGCGCCGCCCCGGGTAACGGCGCTTGGGGGTTTTTTCTTTCCAACTGTGAACCCAGAAGGTGTAGGCATAGGGAAACATGGTTTGGACCACGTGAAAGGGTTCGTACTCAAACAGGCGCCGCATGGCCCAGGAGAATCGATAGCGGGGATGCTCGGGGGTGATGATTTCCACCACACAGTCCACCTGAAAACTGAGGAAAGCCGGTGAATTGCCGGTCCACAGAACCGAGGCAAAGGGATTTCGGCACAGGTTTCGGAAGGTGGTTCCCTCAAAAATTTCCAGCAAGCCCAGCCGGCGCCAGTCGATGTGCTCGGGGTGGTTGTAAAACTCGCGGGCGGTGGCGATGCGCAGGGCCCGGGTTTCGTCCACCGCGTGGGCCGGGAGCCTGGAAATTTCCTCCACAGCCCCCTCCACCAGCTCCAGGTAGTAATCCAGATACTCGTCCCGAGGTGTGAAACCGACCCCCTTGTTAGCCAGGTTGGGAAAGGCGGCCTCACCGTCCCAGGTGCCCACCACCGGCAGATGCCCCGCATTGAAGGGAATGTACTCGTCCTTTTCGATGGCGTCGTAAACTTTGTGCTTGTAATCCAGTTGCCAGCGAATGAACCGTTCGGGCAACTCGCGAATCTGAAATTCTTGCCGGCCCCGGGGGCCGTGGTAGCAGGCCACCTGGCCATCTACCTGAACCTGCGTGGTCAAGCGGGCGGTGGTTAAATTATCCATAGCGTCTCCCCGTGTATGATTGATTCCCCTGGTAACCTCTCATTCTCTGTGTCGTTGTGTCCGGCTCATCCGTTTTTTGCTGTATTCCTGGCGGCCAGCCCGTTGCGCATTCCGGCAAAGCCGGGATTTCGGCTCAATGTAGCCAGACACTGTTTCATAAAGGACAGGGAAACGGTGGTCTGGCCGTGTCGTCTGGCCTGCGCTTCCAGGGCCTGTTGCACTTTGTTGCGAATGAAGGCGATGGGGATTTGCTGGAGCCGATCCCAGGCCACTGGCGACCAGGCTACCGGATCCGCCGGCAGCGGTTCTCCGGTTGGCTGGTAGGGGCATGCCGGGTCCTCGGCCAGGAAATCGCCGGTGGCGGCGAAGGCCCGGCAGCGACAGCCTCCGCAGAGGGCGGCAAATTCACAGGCCCCACAGCGCCCCTTCAACTGTCCCGGGTCCCGCAACCGATTGAAAACCGGCGAATGCTGCCAGATGTCCCCAAACGATTGCTCGCGCACGTTTCCGGCCACCACGTCCATGTAGGGACAGGGGGTCACGTCCCCTTCGGGCATGATCCGGCAATATTGGGTGGCGGCCATACACCCGCCGCTCTCCAGACCGACCGCCTTTAGCTGGTAGGCAATGCGTTTGTACTGAGGGGCGCATTTGGCCCGTACCAGCATGGGGCCGGAGGCCTGTTGCAGTTGCACCAGCTCGCTGAGCACCGCCTCGGTCTCCTCGGCCGACAGATCGTTCAGTTGCTGGCCGCGGCCTGTGCGAACCAGAAAATAAACGTTCAGGGACCAGGCGCCTTCCCTGCGGGCAAAGGCGGCCAGTTGCGCCAGCTCGTGCCGATTCATCTGCATCACGGTGGTCTGAATCAACACTTCCAGACCCATTC
Source organism: Calditrichota bacterium (assembly GCA_003696445.1). Taxonomy (GTDB): domain Bacteria; phylum Calditrichota; class Calditrichia; order RBG-13-44-9; family J042; genus J042. The sequence goes on from RFHE01000035.1 coordinate 11,438, forward strand.
GACGGCAGATGCGCAGGGCCCGCACGGCATGTTCCCAGGCGTTGGGTCCCCCGCGAAACCGGTTGTGGGTCTCCGGGTTCAGGGAGTCCAGGCTGATGCCCACCCCCCTGACGCCACATTCCACCATTTTTTCGGCGACCTGTTCGGTAATCAGCACCCCGTTGGTGCCCATCACCACCCAGAGGCCCAGCGCGGCCGCCCGGCTGGCAATCTGGTAGATGTCCTTCCTCAACAGCGGCTCGCCACCGGTCAAGATGAGCATCTCGGTCCCCAGGGCGGCCATCTCTTCCACCAACTCGAGGCACCGGGTGGTGCTGAGTTCAGGACCCCTGGGCCGCCCGGCATCCAGGTAGCAGTGCGGGCATTTCAGATTGCAGCGCCGGGTCAAATTCCAGGATATAAGCGCCGGCCGATAGGGGCCCGCGGAAACCTGTGCCGCTTGCCCTCTCATGCCTGCCCCCGGGATTCTAAAGCCTCCTCCCTGTAGCGAGTGCGAACCACGACAATCAACACCAGCTCCACCACCAGGGTCAGCGCGCCGTATTTGGCCATAGCCGCCACCGGCGAGGGCTGGTTCATGGGGGGCAGGTAGAGGTAGTACCAGGAGGTGATGCCGCGCTTGTTGCCTCGTTCGTGGTTGAACCCATCCCAAACGGAAAAGGCGATGGGAACAAAGGAATTCGGTTGAAAGGAGAGTCCCTTGCTCACCTGCCGGTCGCGAACGAAGATGACCGCCCATTCGCCTTCGTTGTAGGAGGCGGCCATTTCCAGGCCATATTTGTCGGTCTCGCTCAGGTTACCACTACCCTTTCCTTCAAACAGACGGGGAGTGTTTTTTCCCAGGTCGGCGAACCAGAGATCCACGGGGTGGCGGCTGTCCCCGAACAGGAAATAGGGCTTTACCTGGCCGGAGGGCATTTCGCTGGGGAACTGGACGGCCACGGCATCGCAGAAGCGGCCGGCGGTGTCCGGATGCTGGGGATCGAAGCGGGGCACGGGAAGACCGGGGCCGCAACTGCCGGCCCGGTCGGCCACCATGTCGTGCCAGGTCAGTAGCAGGGCAATCTTGCTGGCATTGTAAACAGCCCGCACTTCAATGGCGTTCACCCCGGGGTAAAACTCCCGGCCTGGTTCGATAACCTGGCCCACCACCGGAAACAGGGCCGGCGGCGCCCCGGCAAACAGGTCGCGCCCAGCCGCCAGGCTGATGGAATCGGGAACATAAACCGCCGAAACCATAGTCGCATAATTGGGATCGTCCCTGGACAGAGAATACACATAATTGACCAGATCCCACCGTTCGTTCTCCGGGATTTCGTAGGAAGGCATGGGCGTGCCGTTCATCCCGGTGGTGAAAGTGCGGTAAATGTCCTTGCGGGTGCCTCCGCCACGAAACGTCCAGCGCTTGGTCAGATCCGCCGGACGGATGGGATCTCCCCATTCGTCGGTCAGGGTGGGGGCGGACTTGCCGTCGCCGCGCCCCTGATTGCCATGGCAATCGTAGCACCGGTTGGCTTCGTACACCTTGCGCCCCCGCTCCACCGACTCCTGAGTGAATGCGGGCGGTTCGGGTATTTTGATCGGCGTGGGCTGTGCGTAGGGACTGGCGAAATCCTCGTTGAACGTTTTAATGAAATAGATCAGGTTGGTAATGTCGTCGTCGGATAAAGAGGGCCAGGCGGGCATGCCGGTGTAGGGCATCCCCTTTCGGATCACCCGGTGCAGATCCTCGTCGGTGGGCAGTTCGCCGCTGGGAGTGGTTCGGATTTTGAACAACCCGGAGGTAAAATCCCGCGGGTGGGGCAGAAAGACGTCGTGGGCCGGGCCCCTGCCATCGCCCTTCTCCCCGTGGCACTGGGCACAGCGCTTCATGTAAATCTGCCGCCCTTTTTCCCGCTGGGCCTCGGTGCCCAGTTGCTGTGCCAACAGGGTTGCCGGCACCAGGGTCATCAGCAGCCAGATGAACCAGCTGCGTCTGATTTTCCGGGCTGTGCAGCTGGGTGCCGCACCAGCCGATAGGTCGTTTTCGACCGGCAAAAACCGGTCACGCTGGAATTGTTTCATTCCAGGCTCTCCTTTGCTCGGGGTCGATAACCGGTGTAATCGTAGAGGAACAGGATTACATCCCAGATGTCCTCTTCCGAGAGAAACTTTTCCCAGGCCGGCATGGCCGACGCCCACGGTGCAGACTCCTCGGGCAATCCGGGACCCCCCTTGGCAATGCGCCAGAACAGGTAGGATTCCTGGAGCATGGCGATGGTGGTGGGGTCGGCAAAGTTGGCCGGCAGCGGGTCGAACCCGTGGGCGAACAGCCCCTCGCCGTTCAGATTATCCCCGTGGCAAAAGACACAGTTTTGAAAATAAATCACCCGGCCCCTGGCCACGTGCTGCCGGAATTTGTCTGGATCGCTCTTTTCCAGGGCGCGAAAGGGGTTGTCCGCCTCGGTCAAATTGATTTTTTTGCCCTTAAAGGTAATCTCGATGGGCGGGGGCGGGTGAATGGTGCGCCCGAACAGCGGGGGATTGGGCGCTTTGCTGGCGTTCCGGTAGGCCACCCAGCCTACCGCCGCCGGCAGCGCCACCACCACCATCGCCAGCGGGATGGTGTAGCGCCGGTCGGTCACAAAGCGCACGATGGCCCCCCAGGCGGCGGACAGGGTCTGCGAATCCACCGAGAAATAGGCCAGTAAAGAGAGGGTGATAATACCCATAAACATGAGGATAATGGACCGAGGTAGCGGGGGCTCGATGCCGTAAACCAGAAACACGTAGCTGGCCAGCCACCACACCGGCACCCACAGCACGCGGGATAATCGCAAAAAGCGCAGGCCCAACAACACGAGGGCAAGGATTAAAACCACCAACGGTTTCATTTGTCCCCCTTCAAGCTTGCCAGATAATCGACCATGGCCTTTAGTTCCGCCGGAGTCACTTTCTGATAGAACTTATTGGCTTTTAAGGTGGCGCTCATGATTCCGGGTGGAAAGCCGGGAGCAACCGTGGCATCCGGGTCCATGATCGCCTCGTAAATTTCGCCCTTGCTCAGCCGGCTGCCCACGTCGTAGAGGCTCGGGCCCACCAGCTTACCCGGTGCATCCAGCTTGTGGCAGGTGGTGCAAAGGTATTTGGTGAACAATGCCTGCGGACCCCCGCCGGCACCTTCGGTGCCTCCGGCCGGCGCAGGGGCGGTTTCCTGAGTGGCCGTTTCCCCGGCCCACTTCAGCTTTGTTTTCAGGGTAACCGTGGGGGTGCCTCCCAGGCTCTGCAAATAGGCGATCACGGCCAGAATTTCCTGGTCGGTCAGTCCGATGGGCGGCTTGTTGACCTGGGGCATGCCCGGGGCAAAACCGGGCACGATGTAAGCGTTGGGCCGGTAGAGGGATTCGGCAAGGTAGTCCACATCGCTGTAACCGGGTTTTCGGTGGGCTGCGCGCGCGCCGATACCCCCCAGATCCGGGAAGCGCCCCGGTTTGTCCGCACCAATGGTGTGACAGGTGAGGCAGGTGCCTTTCCCGGCCACAATCTGCCGGCCGATTTCGGCCAGCTCGGCCGGCGTCAGGTCGGCGCGCAGTTCAATGGTCATGGGCGGGTGGAATTCCTTTTGAGGGACCATGTGGCCCACGTAGGTGTAAAACAGGGAAACGGCTACCGTGAATAGAAAAATTTTAATGGTCGTCCTCATGCGCTGGCCTCCCACTTGGCGCCGCTGGACTTTTTACTGGTGAGCCCGGTCAGCCAGAATATGACGGCAATAAAACTGAAAAAGATTAACACGGTAATGGTGATCACATTGGCGGCAAAACCCAGGGTGGGGGTGTAGGCATCCGGAGAGGTATCCTTCATGACGTTGTACACGTGCCAGTGCTGGCGCATGCCGGAACGCACATAGCCCATCAGTCCCATCGTCCAGGCGAAGGTGATGGCGATAAAAAACAGGGCGTATTGCGAGCGGGCCGGCATTTCGCCCCAGCGAATGGGGCCCTTGATGCGGGCATTCTTGAACATGAACACATCGATGAGGGTAACCACGATCATGGTCAGCAGCACGGTCAACACCTGGGGCACCGAGAGTCGGATCCGGACCTTGGCTTCCACAAAATAGCCGTAAACGCCCAGGAAAATCACAAACACCACTGCGAAGGCAAAAATGGCGAACTGAATCAAATTGCCGGTCCGGGCCCAGCTGACGGTGGGCTCCTTATTGCCCCGGCGGTAGAGCAGAAAACTGATGTAGGTGGTCAGGATGAGGATGTTGACCGCGGTGTTTTTGGCCGACATCACCCCCAGCACACCAAGGATGGGATGGTGCTGGCCGCCCATGGCCCGGGCTTCCTGCACCGTGGCCACCAGGGAATGGGGCGTTGCCCAGACCAGAAAGCAGAGCGTAATGCTGGCCAACAAATATTTGATGAACCGATAGTAGCGCTCGGCTCCCTCAATCCGTTGCATGCTGACCCACAGGTAATAGTTGGCGGCCAGAAACAGATTGCCGATGAGCACGGCCTGAATGATGAACAGCCAGGAGAAAGTCCCCCCCATCAGCACCACCCCCAGCGTCTGAGAGTAGGCGTAAATTTCGGTGCCCAGCCAGTAACCGGCAAAGGGCAGCGGCAGCAGGGCGCTGATGGCAATGAAATTGCCTACATAGCCCATCCAGTCGTAATGAGCCCGCTCCTCTGGGGTGCTGGAAGCCAGAAACCGATAGGCCCCGTAGGCAGCGGCGATGGATCCACCAAAGGAAATATTGGCAATGAGCCGGTGAATGTTGATGGGCATCCAGATGTAATTATTAATCGCCTCCCACAGATTGACCAGATGGCCTGCCTGGTCGATGCCTCTGGGTGTGTTCATGAAGGTCAGCCAGGCATCGGCGATGAAAATGATGCCGATGCCCACCAGGTTCAGGGCCAGACCGATAAGCAGATGGGTTACTGGATGGAATTTCCCCCAGCCGTAGTAATAGCTGTAAAGAAACACCGCCTCCAGGAAAAAGAGCAGCACGTAAGGGAAAAACGTCCAGCTGAAGATCTGGGTCAGGTAATTCATCACCTTGGGGTAGAGAATAAAGAGCATGAAGGTGAGGAGGGCTCCCAAACTGGCGGTGAAAGAAAAGGACACCGAAAGCAGTCTGGTAAATTCATAGGCCAGCTGATCGTATCGTTTATCGCCGGTCTTGTAGCCGATGAACTCGATGATCAGGGCGAACATGGGCACAGCCAGCACAAAGGCGCCGAACATGAGATGGAGTTGGGCGATAATCCACACCGCCACCCGGCTTCCGATGACGGGGAAATGGCGGTATTCCACGGCCTTGGTCACCGCGCCGCCCTCCTGCGCGCCATTGGCTGCCAGCACAAGCGAAGCGGCCAGTAAAAGAAATGCCAGGGGCAAGCCAAATCCCAGGCATGCCCTGCGCCTCTCAGCGGGAAGTTCGCAATTTGCCATATGCCTTCCTTCCAGAAAAGTTTACTCGAAACCTGTGGACGGGCTTCCCTTCGGCTACCCGTCCCTGGATGGGTCAACTTGCTTTGTTCAGGCCAAACAGAACAGGTTTCTGCTTCTGGTTACCAGAACAACTTTTCGGAAGTGGCACAAGGCGCAGTGGTCTCCGGAACGTCAGGCATCGGCAACTCCAGGGTCAATTCCGGAAGGGAAGAGGGGAGCTCAGTACGGGGGGCTACACCGTCACCAGTCCAGCGGTAGTGGGCAATGGAACAATCAGGCCGAAGTCTCACCATGCTGCGCCGCATTCAGTTAAGCAGTGCTGATTAACGCGATCAATTGCGTTACATCGAACGGTAAAAGGTACGGTCTTTTAAAAATTGTGACTGCGAGCGCCTGGTCTCTTTTACATTACTTTTCCCGGTAAGTCCGCTTCCCACTACATCCTGGTAGGTACCGGGAAAATATCTTCGAAAGCGATAATTTGTCAATAGTCATTCTCAAAAAAATCCATTTGCCCGTCGGGCGGGCCGGCGGAGGCAAAAAAATACCCGGCTGCCACAGGAAGCCGGGTCAATCGAAGAGAGTGCGTTTCGGGTGAAAACATCTATTTGTCGCTGGAAGCCTCCGTGGAAGAGGTCGATTTGCTCGTCTCGCTTTTTGAGACGTCCGATTTTTTTCCGTTGGATCCGGTGGAATTGTTCTTGCCCTTGTAATCGGTGATGTAAAATCCGGAGCCCTTGAAAATGAGTCCCATGCCCCCGCTGATGGTAAGCCGGGCGGTGTTGCCGCAAGATGGGCATTCCACTTCCTGCTGGTAATTGCTGATGGAGAAAAACCGCTCGAATTCGTGCTGGCAATGGCTGCATTTATACTGGTAATTCGGCATTGAAACCCCTCCTGTTTACACTCGCTTCAGATCAATATTTTCGCAAGATATTTTTAGATGATTACAATTTCCTAAAGTTTCAACAGGTTTTCAATTTTTATTTTCTCCATCGGAAGATTGCAGCCACACGGTACGCTGGGGAAAAGGAATTTCGATACCCTGTTCGTTGAAGGCCCGGTAAACCTGGCGGCGGATTTCCTCGCCGGTAATAAAGGCTTTGGAGTAGTGGTCCACATAGCCGACCCCCAGTAGGTCCAGCGAAGAGTCGCCAAAGCGCAGGAAGAAGACGTTGGGTTCCGGATCGGCCAGTATGTTGGGATGGTTTTTGTAGATATTCAGGATGATCTCCTTGGCCTGTTCAATGTCGCTGCCGTAGGCGATGCCCACTTCCAGTTTCACGCGCACCAGGGGCTGGGGATAGGAGAAGTTGATCACGGTAGCGCGGACAATTTCCTGGTTGGGCACAATGTGCAGATTTTTTTCGAAATCCAGTAGTTTGGTGGTGCGCAGGCCGATCTCGTACACCTCGCCCACCGTCTGGTTGGGCATCTGGATGCGATCCCCCACCCGGAAGGGCCGGTCGAACATGATGACAAAGCCGGCAATCATGTTGGCCAGGGTGTCCTGGGCGGCAAAGGCGATGGCCAGCGATCCAACACCCAGGGTGGCGATCAGCCCCTTGGCGTCGATGCTGAAGTGGTCCAGCACCACCATCAGACCGGTTACGGCCACCACAATCTGCACCACCCGGTTGATCAGTGGGCCAAATTCCCGGTCGATTTCGGTCTCCGTCTGGCGGGCAATGCGTTCCAGATACCAGTTGGTAATCAGGGTGAGCAGGCGGATGATCAGGGTGGTGACAATGAACACCACCACCACAAAGAGCAATTCTTTAAACACATGGATCACCTGATCGCCGAGGAATCGGGACAGCAATTCGCCGATCATCAGCAGGGCAACGATGACAATGATGCGGGCCAGAAAGCGCTGCAAGAATTCCACAATGCGGTCGTCGATGGTGGTTTCGGTGCGCTGAACCATTCGCCGGGCGGCCCCGATGAGGAATCGGTTCAGGATCTTGTACACCACGAAGGCCAGCACGATGATGCCGGCAATGAAAATCAAGTTTTTGATGGCCGGGTTGGCCCACCATTGCTGCACGGTGTTCATTGCTAACCTCCCTTTTCTTTAGCGCAGTTTTTTTATCCGGTCCCTGGCCAGTTCTTTCAGTTCCGGATCGTCCAGGTCGGTGCGGGGAAGGGTCAGGGCTTTCTGGAAGGCGGCCAGTGCTTTATCCCGCTGGCCCATTTTCTGATAGGTGATGCCCAGCTGCACGTAGTGGCGCACCGATTGCGGGTTGAGCGCAATGGCTTTCTGGAAACATGCCACGGCACTGTCCAGGGAGGCTTCCTTGGGGACACCGCCCAGGAACAGGTTGGCGAATTTTTTCTCCACCCAGCTGAGGGTGGCCAGCTTACGGTGCCAGCGGCCCAGCACATGCCAGGCAGCATCGTCGTTGGGATCCAGGGCCAGGGCCCGATCCACCGCTTCCTTAACCTCCTTGGACAGGCGCACCCGCTCGCGCGGCCCGCTGTCCAGCGCCACCCGACCCAGGGCAATGCTGACGTAGAGGTAACCCTTTTCTCCCTGAGGATTCAATTGCACGGCCCGTCGGGCCAGTTGCAGGGCCTTCCGAAACAACTTCGCCCGGCGATCCCTGTCGGTACTCAACTCCCCCAGATCGATGATGGACCGCGCCGCCTTCCAGGCGGCCGTGTAACTGGTGGAATCCAGCCGGTAGGCTTTCAGATAGTAGTTGGCGGCCAGCCGGGCATCGAAGGCGGCAAAGGCCGAGTCCGCCCTGGCCATCCAGCTTGCCGCTTCCCCTTCCCCGGCCTGCACAGCGGACAGGACGCTCAACAAGCACACCAGAACTGTGACCAGAACCCTCGGTTTCATGAGCTCTCTCCTCACCTATTCATTCAAGATCTGAATTTCTTTAATCTGGTCGTAAACCATTAACGAGTCCACCACCTCCATGCCCGCCACCACCCGGCCAAAGGCGGTGTAGCGGCCGTTCAGATGGGGCTGTGGCAGATGGGTGATGAAGAACTGACTGCCGCCGGTATCCTTGCCGGCATGGGCCATCCCCACCACGCCGCGCTGGTAGGTTAAGTCGTTGTATTCGCAGGGAATGGCATAGCCGGGCCCTCCCCAGCCATCCCCCCGGGGATCGCCGGCCTGGACGACAAAACCGGGCACGACCCGATGGAAGTAAATGCCGTTGTAAAAGCCCTGCCTGGCCAGGTAGAGAAAATTGGCGACGGTTACCGGGGCTTTGTCCGGGCGCAATTCCAGATCGATGTTGCCCCGGTTGGTGACAAGGCGCACCCGGGGTCGCCTGCCGGCATCCACCCGGGGAAAATCCCAGCGCACCGCGTATTTTCGGGTCACCGGAGGCAACTTGATGGTCTGGCCCGGTTTTAGGCGCAGCAGGGCATCCAGGGCAATCTGGCGAATGCGGGGATAAGGATTGGCCAGCTGAGCCCGGAAGAAGTCTTCCAGGCGGGGGGTGGCCAGGCTGTCCAGGGCGAGCAGAACCGCTTCCAGGGTTTCCATGTCCCGCGGCGCTTCGAAGCGGCTGTAGGCCTCCAGCAACGGATCGATGGCGGTGGTGTCCTTGCGGTAGCGGAAATGGGTGGCCACCACGGTGGTAATGGCTGGATCGCCCAGTTTCAGCTTATCCAGAAAGTAGCGTGCCGGGAGCCGCGGGCGCTGCAGGTCCACCAGCACTTCCAGGGCCAGGGTGGCCTGGGCGGTCACCCCGGCATCGGCCAGCTGGATCAACAGCTGGTTGGCCGGCTGAGAGCGAATCTTTTCCAGCGCCTTGATGACAAAATAATTCTGTGGCCATCGGCTCGGATTAAAGTGGGCGGCAATGCGCTGCAGGGTGTTCACCGAATCCAGGTCCGCCAGCACCACCAGGGCCTGGCCCCGCAAGCGCCAGTCGGCACTGCTGTCCGCCAGCACCTGTTCCAGATAGCCCTCCAGGCGGGCGTCCTTTAACTCGCCCAGCACCTCCATGGCCTTCATGCGCACGGCGGGATGGGCATCCTTCAGCCGCGCCCAGGCCAGGTCCTTCAGATGAACCAACCGGGCCAGGCCGATCACCTCCAGGGCCTTCAGGCGCAGGTACCAGAGCGAATCCCCGGCCAGAGCCTCCACCCGGCTTCCGAATGCTTCGCTGTTGCGAATGACCAGCGCCTCCCGGACCACCGGGTTGTTGCGATAGCGGTTCATGTCCAGGGTATTGAGCCGGCCGAACATCAGGCCCAGCCCCTGAAGGGCAAAATAGCGGACGTAGGGCAGCGAATCGTTCAGGCTGGTGAACAGAACCCTGGTAGTACTTAGATTGTGAATGCGAAACAGGGCGTAGGCGGAGGTCCAGCGCGCCTCCGGGTGGGGGGATTTAAGCAAGAGGGTGCTCAGCCGCCCGATGTTGGGCACCGGCACCACCTCCCGATAGGCCTGAATCCCGCAGGCCAGGGCGGCCGTTTTTTCCAGTTCCGGCACCGTGCTCTCCAGGTAATCGGCCAGGATGGGAAAGCTTCTGGCCGTGCCCACCTTGCCCAGCGCCTCGGCAAGGCGACGTTTGACCCGCTGGTCCTGTTCGGAGCGGTTGGCTTCGATGAGCGGGGGTTCGGCCACCGGGTTAAACAGCTGGCCCAGGGCAAAGGCGGCCGCCTCGCGTACCGCCGGGTCGGCATCGGCCAGCCGATTGGCCAGCAGCACCACCCGGGAGCTGTCCTGGATGCGCCCCAGCGCCACCGTGGCCCGAAGGCGGATGGCCGGGTTGCGGTGGTTCAGCCAGTGTACAAAATCCGGGTTGGCTCCATCCCGGGTGTACTCGGCCCGTTCAATTTTCTCCAGCGTCCACTTCTCTTCCAGCCAGCCGCAACCCTGAAAGGCGGCCACCAGCCAGATTAACAGCATCAGCCCCAGTATGCGGTGCATCAAGCTCTCCTCCTAACCGTGGTTGTTTCACTGCGTTATCGGCCTTGGTTGAACCGGGAATTTAATGCGCCGGCACCGAAATGCGAATAGCCGGCTGAAACTGTCCGGCCGACCTTCCCGGCCAAACCTTGACAAATTAGAGAGCCCGGATTATATTTTTTGACCCTGAAAAGAGGATTGGATGACCGAATCGTTTTTTAC
>RFHE01000291.1 GCA_003696445.1 Calditrichota bacterium
AAAGCATCGTCCACGAAGGCGTAATCCAGCACCAGGTTTAGTCTGTCCAGGGCGCGAAAATCGAAGCCCAGCCCGGCGGTCAGGCGATTGTCGTCGTACCCCAGGCGCAGATCGAAGCCCGGTCCGTGCCATTCGGCCCCCAGATGGTGGTCCTTTGCTCCGGCATCGCTCCATTCAAAATCGTACAGGGCAACCAGCCCCGGCAGGGGGGTGGCCACCTGTGCCCCGATCCGCTGGGAAATCGGAAATTGGTTGTCCAGACTGGTGCCCCGCTCAAAAATGTTGTTGGTATTGGATTTCAACTGCGAGCCCACATCCTTCAACTGGTAGCCCAGCCAGAGGAAAGGCGCCGGATGGGTCAAGATGCCCAGATCCACCCCCACACCGGTTCCCTTGTAGCTGAAATCCGCGTTGTCGTCCAGGGTTTCGCGGAGGAATTTCACCGAGATGCCTATCGCCAGCAGATCTGCCGGCAGCCCCTTCAGCGAGCCGCTCTGCTGGGCAATACCGATCAGGCTGAGCCCGAAGGAGAAGTAAACAGCGTGCAGGCCGTGGTCGATTTCGCCGGTGTCCTCGCCGATGGAATTGTAGGCGCGAAGATTGCCCACCCCGCTGTAGATCCAGCCGGCGGACAGGCCGGCAAACCCGCGCAAAGGCACCGCCAGCCCCAGGTAGTAGAACCGCCGATCCAGAGCCAGGGAGCTGTAAGAGAGCGAGGCGGTGGGCTGTTTCAGCCGGGCCAGGCCGGCAGGATTGTAAAAGCTGCCGTAGCCGCCTCTGGGCGAAGCCACCTGCGCATCGCCCAGGGCCTGGGCCCGGGCACCCAGGCCCATGCGTAAAAAGGCACCGGCAAAACCGCCGTTGCCCCCGGCCAGCGCTTCGGCCGGCGCCGTTACCAGCACGGCGGCAACCAGCCCGGTAAACAGAACCATCCGCTCCAGCCAACACCGCACTCCCCTGCTCTGCTCATGCCTGTTCATCTGCGCCTCACGCGTTTGTCGCTGCTAATTGACCACCACAATCTTGCCCCAACTGACCTGATCCCCGATCCGGCAGCGGAAAAAATACACCCCGTTGTCCACCATGCGCCGGTTGCTGTCCCGCCCGTCCCATTTGGCGGACCGATCGAAGCTGTTCTCCGCCGGCCCCGGCTCCATCTTGCGAATGGTCACCACCTTTTCCATGGCAAAATTAAAGATGTCAATGACCACCTCGGTGGCTTCCTCCACGTGGTACTGGAAGCGCAGAACATCGTGGCGGGTGGGCGAATAGGGGTTGGGGTAGGCATAGACAGCCGGCTCGGTCCGGGTGCGCGTGCTGACCAGGCTGCGAAAAACCGTCCACGTGTAGCCGTTGTCCCGGGTGGTGGCCAGGCCATCGCTGGAGCCGACCCACAGCTGATGGGCGCTGTCGTCCCCCGCATCGCTTGGATGAGTGGCCAGGGAAAAAAACCGCCGGGTCTCCAGGGATTCGCCGCTGACCGAATCCACAATTTTCGGAAAGCGAAACCAGCTCAGGCCATCGTCCACGCTTTTGTACACCCCCTTTTCGGTGGCCACGTACACGGTGGACTTGTAAAAGGCGATGGCCCGGGGAAAGGTGCCATCGCTGAGTTCATCGGCCAGGTAAACCTCCCAGCTCTGCCCCCCGTTGCGCGTGCGGCTGATGGCGTTAAATTCGGTGGTGTCCTCGGCGCGCAGTGTGGCGGCCCACACGCTGCCATCCCAGGGGTTGTAGGCCAGCGCAATAACCCAGTTGCCGGAAATGGGCTCGCTCTGGTTCCGATGGGTGAACCGCTGCCAGGTACGGCCCCCATCCCGGGACACGCTGATGCCTTCGGCGGTGCCCACCCAGATGTTTCCGTTTTCGGCCAACAGGCTGAAGCCCCGGTGGTTCAGATGATCCAGGGCGCTGAAGGGCAATCCGTCGGTGGTAATCACCTCCCAGCTCTGCCCGCCGTCCAGGCTCCGGCGGATGCCCCCGCCAAAGCTGGCAATCCAGACCTGGGTATCCAACAGGGCGATGTCGAAGGTAATGTTCTGCACGGTGGTGGTGGTGGGCTTCATGCCGCCCAGCGTGTCCGAGCGGGCATCCTTGGGCTGGGGAATGAAGCGCCAGCTCCCGGTCGCGGGGTCCAGCACCCGCAGCCCGCCCCCGACGGACAGATTCTGGCGGTTGCCGTTATCCACAATGGTGGTGTCGTAGCCGGTGGCGATCCAGAGGGTGCCGTCCGGGGCAATGGCCATGGCGGATACGCCACCCTTGCCCCCGTAATCGTCCGGACTGAACTGCTGCCAGCTCTCACCCAGGTCCGCGGTTACATTCAGGCCGAAGCCGGTGCCGGCAAAAAGCTTGCCTTCCCACCAGAGCAGATCGGTGACGCCGTTGCCCAGCAGCCCGGAGCGATCCGGAGTGCCCCGGAGGTGAAAATCCAGCACCTGCTGGGCGTATCCACCGGAACGACCCGGCCAGAGCAAAGCCACCAGCAGCCAGAGGCAGGCCGTTGCAATCGAGGCCACGCCGGCCCGCCCGCGCAGCACCTTTGTTTTTATCCTTGCGTTCGTTGAAGGCGCAGTCATCGGTTCTAAAAAGCTCCTGTTTAGCCGAAGCCGTTGTTTTCCACGCCGCTGCCCCTCGCTGTTCAGGGCAACACCACCAGGGTGTCGGTCAGGGTTTCGCTCCACTGGCCCACCCGGTCCCGAGCGGAGAAATGCAGCAGATAGGTTCCAGGTTGATTCTGGGCGGTAATGCTGACGATACGGGAATACTGCCCGTCGCCGGCCACCGGGTCCCCGTTGGCCTGAACGTCTCCGTCGTCGAACATCTGCACCGGGGCGCTGGGATTACCCCCGACGAGTTCGACCACAAATTGCACCCGGTCCAGGTCTTCAGGGCCCTGACGGTCCGTGGCCCGGATGCGCACGCTCAGGGTGTCCGCGCCACTGCCGGGCCGCTGAATGGTATCCCGAAAGGCGGGCTGAAACACCCGGGGCGGGGTATTTTCCAGAAAGATCGGCTGAAGCTGGCTGCGGGCGCTATCCCCGCTGCGGTCCACGGCCAGAAACTGCAGCTGAAAATCGCCCTGGCGACGGGCGGCAAAAGTGGAATCGAAGGCCTGGCCGTAGCGGGCCTGCAGGGCGCTCTGGCGTTCCAGCAAAGACAGGGGCAGCTGAAAAACCAGCGAGCCGTTCTGGAAACCCAGCAATTGCACCAGCTGCACATCTTCCGGTACGCCGTTGCTGTCCACCACGGTGGTCGCGAACAGAACGGGGGGACTGCCCGCCGGCAGGGTATCCGGGGCCTCCACCTGCAGGAGGTGAGGCGGGCGATTGTCCACCGCGTTGAGGGTCAGCGGGGTTGTGGACACCCGCTGGCCGGCGGCATCCAGGGCCCCGGCCACCAGCGAGACTGGACCGGCGGGCCAGCTGACCTGCTGAGAGGAGAAACTGTTGCTGTACACCCCATCGCGAGCCACCACGTCCCCGTCCTCGGGATGCAGGGCGGCCCCGTCGTCGTAAAGGCCCAGCCGAAGCAGGCTGCCTCCGGCCGGATCGGCAAATTCGGCCCACACCGAATCCACCGCCGCCGGACCCTCCGGATGGCTGACCCGGAACTGAATCACGTAGCGGGTGGCTTTGCTCCGATTGATCACCGCCGGCACGTTGACCGGTTCGATGGCAAAATCGGGGAGCGCCTCCGCCGGGCCCATTTTCTCCTCGCAGGACCAGAGGACAGCCACCAAGAGAACGCTGACACAGGCTAACAGCAGTTTTGGGAACAGTTGAATCACGCCGAGTCGTCCTTTTCTTCCTGAATGGTTCCGGGCGCGCAGTCGGGATCGGCCATCAGAATGCCGAAACGGACGCCGCGCGCGCTGACGATCAGTTCGGGCAGCCCAAAATGTCGCATCAACTCCAGCAAGATCAAAGTGGCGGGCAAAATAATGTCCGCCCGGCCCGGTTCCATGCCCGGCAGGGCCCTGCGATCTTCCAGGCTTAGGGCATTCAGTTGCTGGAAGAGGGCTGCCAGAGCCGTTCCGGTAAAACGGTAGCCGTCCAGGGCCTGGAACCGGTAAGTCTGCAGCCCCAGGGCCACGGCGGCCAGCGTGGTGGCGGTGCCTCCCACCGCCAGCAGCAAATCAGGTCTTTCACCGATGTGCGACCGGGCCAGTTGCCGGCGAACCGCTTCCCGGATTTTCCCCTGCACCGCCAGGTCCAGCTGCTCGCCGCAGCGGAACTGCTCCTTGAGCACCACGCCGCCCAGGGGCAGGCTCTCCAGGCGGGAAAGGGCTGTTCCCCGGCCGATGGCCACTTCGGTACTGGCGCCCCCGATGTCCGCCACCGCCACGGCCTGTTGCCGCTGGGCCGGAGTCAGGCTGCCCAGCGCGCCCAGGTAGGTGTACCGGGCCTCTTCCCGTCCGGTTAACACCCGCACCGGCCAGCCAAATCGCGCCTGCCAGGCCCGGATCACCTGCCGGGCGTTGGCCGCCTGGCGAAACACCTGCGTGCCGACGCAATGCACTCGTTCGGCCCGGTAACGGGCAATGAGCCTGGCATAGTCCGCCAGCGCCGCTTCCGTGCGGCGGATGGCTGCCGGGGAGATGGTTCCGGTGGCGGCCACGCCCTCGCTGAGGCGGGTAACGGCGAAGCGTTCCAGCAGCGGCTCCAGCCCGTCATCTCCGGCCCGGGCAATCAGCAGCAGCACGGAATTGCTTCCAATGTCCACAGCGGCGCAGGGCTTCATTGGCTGCGCTCCCACACGAGCGCCACCCACCCCTCCTGCTCCATTCGCCCGGCTTCCACCAGGCCACTTTGTTTGAAGACGTAGCCGATCCGAGGCGCATCCTGCGCCAGGATGCCGGACAGGACCACCAGGCCGCCGGGCCTGAGCACGCGGAAATAATCCAGCGCCGAGGCCAGATGGACCGACAGATGGATGTTAGCCAGCACCAGATCGAAGCTTTCGTCGGTCTGGCGGCTCACCTCTTCCACGGCCAGTTCCAGATTCTCCACCCGATTCAGCCGGGCATTGAGGTGGGCGTTCTCCAGGGCCACCGGGTCGACATCGATGCCCCGAACCCGCGCCGCCCCCAGTTTACGGGCCAGAATGGCCAGGATCCCCGAACCGGTGCCCACATCCAGCACATCGCGGC
>RFHE01000292.1 GCA_003696445.1 Calditrichota bacterium
ATGGAGCTGGTGGCCCCGGAAGGACCCGTTTACCAGGCAGGCACCCTTTCCGGCAACCCACTGGCCATGCGTGCCGGCCTGGAAACGCTGAAACAATTGCGCCGGCCGGGCTTTTACCAGCAACTGGAGGACCGGGCGGCCCAGCTGGAAGCCGGCCTGCGCCGCACACTGGAGGCGCTGAACCTGCCGTACTATTTGACCCGGGTGGGCTCTATGGGCTGTCTGTTCTTTACCGATCGGCCGGTGAAAAATTACACCGATGCCCTGCGCTGCGACACACAGGCCTATGGCCGTTTTTTCCACGGGATGCTGGCCGAAGGGATCTACCTGGCGCCTTCCCAGTTCGAGGCGTTTTTTCTTTCCGCCGCCCACAGCCGGGAGGACGTTGAACACACGGTAGCCGCGGCCGGCCGCGTGCTGGCTCAACTGGCCGAAGCGTCCCGGCCCTGAAGCAAAAAGCCGGCGCCGGCCCGACCAGAGGGAAGGTTACCGGTAGCGCTCGCGCAGATAGGCTTTCAGTTCCCCGAAATCGGTGAACACCTCGGTGGTGCAGCCCAGAATCCAGCTGCTGATTTCCGGGATAGGCATGCCGGCCACTAAATAGACCGGAATGCCATGGTAATGGGCCATGGTCAATTCCCCGTGGGTGCCGCCGCCCCGCAGCACGTGGCGATCCCAAAGGCATACCACGTAATCCACCTCGTTGAGCAGCGTGTTGAGATCGGTGTGAATTAGCTTGCGCACCGCTTCCCGAAAGCGGGGAAGGTCGGACCGCTTCCAGGCGGACAGTTGAGCCCGTTCTTCGGGACGCAAGATATTCAGTTCCTCCACACAGGGATTGAACACGCGATGGCCCAGCTCATGGGTGAGAAAGGCGGCCATCTCGG
The DNA here is from genome assembly GCA_003696445.1 of Calditrichota bacterium. Lineage (GTDB taxonomy): Bacteria > Calditrichota > Calditrichia > RBG-13-44-9 > J042 > J042. The sequence continues at coordinate 888 of RFHE01000292.1, forward strand.
CCCGCCAGGCGGCCCCCCGGTCCGGGGCATGTTCCATCGCCCCGGCCAGATAGGCCAGGGGCATTTTTTTCGCTTCATCCAGCAAAGACACGGCTTCCTTTTTCCGGCTTCTGTTTAAAACAACAGCTTCACCGGCTGGCCACCGGGTTGCAGGGTTTTTTCCTCCTGCTGAGGACTGACCCGGATGGGCTGGCGATAGATGTCTAGGGCCGGTTCGGGGAGGCCCAGCTCGGGGAAGCGGCGGTGCAGGTTGCGGGCAAACAGAAAATCCACTTCGTCGGCGTCGGCCGGCTGGAGGCCGAGCACACTCTCCCACAGGTCGGCGCTTTCCGCACAGAAATAAATAAATACCTCGCCCAGGTGGCGGCCGATCCAGGAGACCACCCGCTCGTACATCCGTCGGCGCAGCGGCTTAATGTAGCGCAATTTCCCATCCGGGGTTCTGACCTGCTCGCCAATCAACACCGGGCTTTTGGGGAAGCGCACCCGAACCTGCTCCTTCAGGCCCTGGGGGGTGCGAAAACTGCCCAGGCTGATCCAGGCAATCCGGTCCGCCGCCACATGGCCGGCGATGCGCTGGATGAGCTCGCGGTACCCGCTTTCCCACTCCGGGTAATAGACGATCGGGTCAAAATGGATGCCCAGCAGGAAGCCGGCGTCGGAGAGCCGTTTCATGGCCTGGAGCCGCTGCTCGAGCGGGGCGGATTTGTGTTCGGCGTGCTGGACGATCCACTCCGGGTTGAGCGACCAGGATACCACAAAATTGCCCGGCTTTAAGGCAAGCAGATGATCCACGTGGTCGCTCTTGGTTTTGAATTCCAGCAGAATGTTTGGGGTTTTTTCCACGGCCGAGGCCAGGGTCTCGGCCACCCGCACCACCGGGTCCAGAGCCAGGCTATCGGCCAGCTCGCCGGTCCCGACCCGCAAAATGCGCCCGGGATTGGCCTGACTCAGCGCCAGCAGCTCCGCCTCGATATCCTCTACATTCGTGTAAACGGTAATGGCCGGGTTGTTTACATAGGCCTGCAAAAAACAGTAGTTGCACTCGATGGGGCAGCCTGCCGCCTCGTTGATGACCAGGTAATTGCAGCAGCGGTAGTGCTCCGCCGTGTTGGTGGCTCCCGGACAGTATTTGATGAACGCCCCCCGGTGTCGGGTCAGCCACAGGTAACGCTTGCCTTCGGTGAGGGAGAGCGCGGCCAGCTGATGAACCAGGGCGGCTTCGTCGCTCACCCACGCCACCGGCACATTCGGAAAGTAGTCCAGCACGCGCCGGGTGACGGCATCCTCGGCGCTCTGCTCGCTGACAAATATTTTTTTAAAGCGCAATGGTGTCTTCATCGTATCCGTTGTCTTGCCGTTTTGACGTGCCGGGACCGATTTTTCCCCGGCGGACCCGCCTTGCTCGGCCGGTTTTGCTCTGTTTTATGTCCGCCGAAAAATAGGGCATCGGTTCCCCAATCCACAAGCCGTTTTGCGACCTCAGCGCTGCTGCCCGTGCAGCCGGGAACAGCTAACACAGTTCGGTTAACCGGGCCAGGTTGGCCGCTTCGCCGATGACGATCAGCTTGTCGCCGGCCTGGAGTTTTGTCGAGGACCTGGGATTGTAAATGAACTGGCCATCCTGGCGAAAGATGGCCACCACCATGATGTTCAGCTGGCTGCGCAGGGGCGATTCGGCCAGGGTCTGTCCCACCAGTCCGGACTGTGGAGAAATGCGGATTTCCTCCAGGTTCAAATCCACCGATTTGCCTCTGGCCACAATGTCGATAAAATCCACCACCGCCGGCCGCAACAGCAGCTGTGCCATGCGGGTGCCGCCCAGCTCATAGGGTTTCACCACCCGGTCGGCTCCGGCTTTCAGCAATTTGGATTCGGTCTGCTCCTCCACCGCCCGGGAGACCACAAACAGCCTGGGGTTGAGTCCCTTGGCCGACAGGGTAGTAAACACATTTTCCGCATCGCTCGGCAGGACCGCCACCAGCCCCCGGGCCCGTTCCACCCCGGCCTTCTGCAGGGTGTCGTCCAGGGTGGCATCCCCGGGAACGAACAAAAAATCCTGATCGGCCAGGACTTCCAGCTTAGCCGGATCGGTCTCCACGACCACAAAAGGAACCCCTGCGTGGCGAAGCTCCTCGCAAATAAAACGACCCATCCGCCCGAACCCACACACAATGTAGTGGTCGTGCATTTTTGCCAGCTTTTTACTCATACGCCGTAAACGGAACAGTTGGCTCTCGATGATTAATTGTGCCCCTCGCCCGCCAATGTAGGCAATGGTGACCACGCCAACAACAATAATCACAATCGTAAAGATGCGACCTACCTGGCTCAACGGCCGAACTTCGGCAAACCCGGTTGTGGTGATGGAAATGATGGTCATGTACAGCGATTCCAGGAAAGACCATCGTTCCAGAATCATGTAGCCGGCGGTCCCCAGCGCGATCAGGACCGCCATGAAAGCGAGAGCCAGGTAAAAATTCCGGCGAGTCTTTTCAACCATTCTCTGAATTGTGCTTCTCAGGTTACGAGATTCATGAAAGCCAAGGATCGAGCAAATTTAGAAGCAAGAAATACAGTGCAAAAGCCGTAATTTGAGGCAAAGGGACCAAAGAAAAAAACCCCGGTTGAAAACAACCGGGGAGCTGGCCTTCGGTTAAAGCCTTCAAGGTTAAAAAACTAGGCCGGCGGTGACCCCCAGGAAACTGGTCTTATCCCCGCTGGTGAAAATAATATGATACAGCCCCTGGAAAATCAGGTTCATGGTTGGCCCGGCAGGCACTTCGATTCCTGCACCAGCAGCCAGGCCAAATTTGTTTTCGGTATCCTCTGAATTCTCCGGTTCAATCCCTAGTTCGGAAAAATCCAAGTCCTGCTCATTTCCAAACGCGTCCTGAAAAGTAACCTTACCGCCTTTCAATTCAGTCTTTGTCTTTAAAAAATTCATGGATCCATTGGCGAATAGAAAGAACTGAACTGGGGAGATGGAAGGGGTTAAATAGGGCCGAATGCCGGCGCCGAATCGAAAACTGGAAGCACTTCCGTCGGCATCCAGCTGTGCACCCGTGATCTGACCCAGATAATTTCCAAAATCATCGAAAATGGACACGCCGGTTACCCCCTGAGCGAAAAAATCGCTGATAGCACCGTTGTCCACGGTAAATAACTCGTACCCGGCAAAAAACGGGATTCCAATATTGCTGGCTGGGAAAAATACGTACTGGGCATTCAAACTCACTCCCACTTTGTAAAAGTCTTTAAATTCCTCCGGGGTTAGAGGAATTCCTACCCCGCCGTAAATTTCCAGCTGGCCCAGACGTGCCAGCTGTGCATATCCTACCCCGGAGCTGAAACACACCATCAATAATACGGCGATAAACACCCGGCGCATAGCACACCCCCTTTAGTTTTTCGTAACAAAAAACAGTTAATTGAAAAGAGCAGGATGAATGCTTATTTGGTTACAAAGCGATCTTTAATTTGTGGGCTGGATTGAATCGTGCGTGTAACATCGGCGATGGAGTAATTGTTTAAAACTTCCAGCACGCGAACCTCACAAATTTCCTCGATGGTCTTTCCCAGGAATTCTCCGGTTACAGGGTGTATGATAGGCGCGCCCTCCCGGTACACAATGCATTTCATGCCTTTTTTCAATCCGTCGGTGAACCCTTTGTCCAGGGTTAATTTGTTTCCATCCACTCGAATCACATATCCATTCAAGATTGGCAGATCGTCTCGAATTTTCTGAGCCGCCTCCGTAATCATCCGGGTTAATGAAGCCAGGGAGAGTGCACTGCTAAAAGCATCCCGGGCAGTGAGGATGGCGGCAGTTTCAGCGTCGATCAAGCGGGCGTCGATAGTTACGGACTGACCGGACTGAGTAATGCTTCCGGTGACCACCGCATCAACCCCCAGTCCCCGGCCGATTCGGGCCGCCGTGCGAGCATCGATGATGCCAGAAAGCCCAAGCTTTTGTTCTTCCAGAATTTTTTCCAACTGGGCCCTTTCTACCACCTTGAAGCGCCCCAGGTTTACAAAAGCAGTAATTAACTTGTCCAACAAATCGATATCGCCCAGGCTTCTGCCGATGCCTTTACTCTCAAAAGGAAGCACAGCAATGCTCATACGCTCCCCCACCTGAACGCTTTTTACCCGGGCTTGTGCAGGCGCTTCAGGAGCAGAGGGTGACACCGCTTGTTGAAAAGGCGCAGGGGGAGAAATCTTGTTGAGTACGTAATTCAGATATTCTTCAGCCCGTTGGCTCTTACTCCGAGAGATTGATAATTCCAGTTCCTGGCGAGCTCTTTCCAGGTCTCCTAAATAATAATAGCAAATGCCCAGCTCCCGATGAGGAAAATATTCAATAAACACGGTGCCGTAGGCACGAATTTTCTTTTTATCCCCTTCCTTTAGCTGAATGGCTTGCTGAAAATGTTGGGCGGCCGTAGCATAATCTGCCGCCTCCATTGCCCGTAGGCCCTCTTGATAGTGTTCGTACCATTTTTTTGCTTGCGCGTAAGCCGAGAAAACCAGGCACGCCAGGAGAAGAAAGTTTATGGACGAGCTCTTCATTTCGAAGCCCCAGGAGCACTCCCATGAGCAAAATCAGGCTTGCTTCGTTTTAAAATAGATTTGCCTGAAACAAAAAACAAGTGCTGTTCACGACTCGGTTCTTTTTAGAAGCAGACTGCATTTCCTGGCAAAGCTGTCGTTCGGGTAGATAAGCCTTTGGCCTATTTTACAATCCTGTTAAATTGTTTGTTTAAATCCGGGATGAGTTGAACATGACCTTAGTTTTGCGGAGTGTGCTGGTAGCTTTTCGCATGGCGATTTATTTTGCCCTCTACTGGGGATTAAAAAGCATCTGGTCCTCTCAGAATTCCTCTGTCTTTACTGTAGGAATATTAATTGTCCTGATCATTTTTTCCGAAAGCCATCTGGCTCAGCGCCTCCAAACCTGGGTAATGAAACAATTGCACCGGTCCTGGTTCCGCTTTGGTCAAGTGCTGGAACAGATCAACCAGGACTTGAATCGTTTAATGGAGTTTGACCAATTATTGGAACGGATTCGCCGCTTTTTACTGGAAGCGTTTCCTGCCGGGGAAGCCTTTTTTTATCTGAATACGGATACTGCCTTCGAATGGCTCGAACTGAAAG
>RFHE01000036.1 GCA_003696445.1 Calditrichota bacterium
AGCTGGCCCCGGTGGTGAACCAGATGATTGAGCACGAAACGGCGCAGCACCAGAATTCGGGGCATGGTAAACAGTTCCTGGCCGCCTTTCAGCAGCTTCCAGGGGGTCCACAGGTGCTCTTCCCGGGTCTGGGAGAGCAGCTGGCCGGCCTGGCGGGCGTTCTGGTCGAACAGGGACAGGATTTCCTGGCGATTGTTGCCCACCGGCCGAGCAGGGGATTCATCTGACGGGGAGAGATCCAGTTCATCCCGGCCGAGGGTCACCTCGAACCAGCTGAGCAGGTTGACCAGGTGGTTGGCCAGTTCGCCCAGGCTCCAGGAACGGGGATGGGGCTTCCAGTTCCATTTCTGGTCGTCCAGCCGTTCCAGTGTCCGGCGCGTGGCGGCCAGCTCCTGTTCAAATTCCTGCTGAAGCATTTCAATCTGCGTCATTGCGACCTCCTTTTTCTGGTCGTTGTCGTTGTGGGTCGTCCCGGTGGGTGGCGGCTGTTCAGTCAGGCCGTTTCTGGCGTCAGGTTTGCTCCACCGGCCAGGCCAGACCAATCAGGCGCCCCGATTCAAAGTACCGCCTTTCTGCCCATCTGAAAAGGGGGAAATCATTTCCCGGAACAGGGTTGATTGGCTCGTTCCCCTGAGGTTGAGGTGCCGTCGCGCCGACTGCAGTTAAGGCAAAGGGGCGGAAGGCTTCCCTTTCCTCAACCTTCCGCCCCGGCGTTACCGGTTCTTACCCCGATCAGGCGTTGCGGCGGTTGGTTATTTGATCAGCACCAGTTTTTTCATCTGGACAAAGTCTCCCGCCTTCAACCGGTAAAAGTAGAGGCCGGCCGCCAGGTTCTCGCCATTCAGGCGTACCCGGTAGCGCCCGGCCGGCTGAACCCGGTCCACCAGAACGGCCACTTCTCGGCCCAGTGCGTCGTAAAGGATCAGTTGTACCTTTACGGCTCGGGGCAGGGCGTAGGGAATGGTGGTGGTTGGATTAAACGGATTGGGAAAATTTTGTCCCAGCCGGAACGTTTTCGGTAGCGCCTCGCTGGAGGCCTGTGACGCCAGGCCGGTTACCACATCGGCAATCACCACCTCCCGGGAAAAAATGGTCTGCCCGGAGGAGTCGATTCGGCAACGGTAGGTGCCGTAATCCGACGGGCCTACTTTACTTAAATGCAGAATATTGCTGGTAGCTCCGGAGATGTGGCCGCCGTTCACCAGTGCCATGCCGTTCTTCTCCCACTGGTAGGTCAGGCCGGTGCGGTCGGATTTGATCTGAAAGTCCGTACTGAACTGTGTGGAATCGGGAATGGCCACCCGCTGGGTCTGTTTGCCTTCCAGACGAACCCACTGGGACTGCCACAGGCCGTTGTTCACCAGGTCCGAACGCACCAGAAATCCAAATTGCACATTGCCGTTGGGGAGAACGGCGCCCTGATTGGTAAACGGCCCCTCAATCTCGAGAGGGAAGCCGCTGTAGGCTGGATGGGGCATTAAATCCCCTTCATTACGGGTCTGCCCGGTAAAAACGGCCGCCCGTTTTACCAGAATGGTGCCGGAGAGCACCGCCTGATCGATGACCGGATTAAAGCCACTCAGGTTCGTGTTTAAATAACTGTTGTCCTGAAACTCCAGGCGATTGCCTCCCGCCAGCAAGGTGTCCACATTCAGCTGGCAGCCCAGTTTTAAAAACAGGTCGTGGCCGGGCAACAGCACCAATCTGTGCACATGCGCTTCCACCCCATCCAGCCTGAGGGAGGATCCTGAGAGCAGCGTGTTGTTGTTGCGCAACAGACCGGCTTTAAACACGCTGTTCAGATCAGTGCTCAGCGTCTGGGGGATCGCTGCATTGAATATCAGATTCTCCGTTTCCCAGGCGCCGTTGTTGGTCACATTACCCCATGTGGTCGCCTGAAAGCCAAGGCCGCTGGTGCTGAGGCTCAATGTTCCGTTGTTGACCACATCACCGAACAGGAACAGCCGCGGAAAGGTGTTGCTGGAATGGGGGAGGAGGGTGTCCTCCACGATCAGGGTGCCGTAAAAATTGTTGATGCTGCTTTTTAACTGGGTGAATCCTCGGATATGTAGATCGAAGCAGTCGATGCCCGTGCTACTCTGCCGGGCATTCAGGTAGCTGGAACTGTCGCCGGCCACGGCGTTGTTGTTGGCCTCCAGGGAATCCAGTTCCAGCATGGACTGATTGAGAAAATAGAAGGTGGTTGGCTGATTGGTGGCGAAGTCTCGGTTCAGGATCAGCTTCCTGGCCACCAGATGGACGCCCTGCAAAAAAGCGTCCCGATCCGAACTCAGGACGGCCCGGAGGGCAAAAATGGCCTGGGGTGTGAAAAAAGACCCCGGTTCAGCGCGCAGCAGATGGGTGGTGGAATCGGTGAAAGTCACATCCAGGGTGCGCCACTGGCCGGTGTTAATCAGGCCGCCGCCAATCGTGAAATACAGAGGGGTGAGGTTGGATTTGCCGGTGATTTCACCGTGATTGACCACATCCGCGGTGACGTGCATGTGACTGGCGGGTACATTGGTCACTGCGGTCAACTGGCCGGTGGTTTCTACGGTCAGGCTGTGGACAAAGTAGTTGCCGCCGGCGTCCAGTTGTACCGGGCCGATGATGACCACATCATCGGCTGGACCCGGCTCCACCCCGCCCTGCCAGGTGGAGGGGGCAGACCAGGGCCCGCCCTGAAGGGTAGAAGTAATCTGGCCGTAGAGGCCGGATATCGCCCCCAGAACTCCGAACAGAAAGCCAACGAGGAATGAACGGAGATTCATGATACACCTCCATGCCATGACGGTTGGTCTTTACCTTGGCGGTAGATTCTCTGTGAAAAAGGCTCTCGCAGGGCCTCTGGAAGAAGGGACTGGCAGGAAAGAAGATGGCACTCTGAAGGGGTGGCGATCCCCCGCTCGCCGGGTTCGGGCTGTGGCAAGTGCGTTAGCCTGAGCAAACATCGGCCCATGCATTGCGCTTTAGCCTTGCGCCTATTTGCTTCGGCGAAAAATTTAAGACTTTTACCCGCCGGAGGGGCGTGACCGGGTTAACACATCTTTAATCCAGTGTGGAGATGTGCCTTGGTGGCCGTGCCTTGCACCTGGGATGAATCAGCACCGTTTTTACACCGGGCTACGGGTCGGATTCGGCCGGAACGGCTCGGCCCCAGAAGTTGTAGCTGGCCGGTTTCCAGCCCGGCAGATAGCCTGTTTCCAGGCTTTCGAGTCGGAAGCCGGCCCGGCGAATTAGCTCGGGCATGTTTCGATTCAGGTGGCATCCCCCACTGACCGGTTTCCACAGGGGCGTGAGCCGGTGTTGCCAGCCGGCTACCGAGGCATCCGGGGCCAGGCCGTGCTCGCAGAAGAGCAGCTGGCCGCCCGGCCGGAGGACCCGCCGCATTTCCTGCAGCGCCTCTGGCACTTGGGGGATGGTACACAGCGCGTAGGTAATCAAAACCGTGTCCACAGTCTGATTTTTCAGGGGCAACGCCGATGCGGAGGCCTGGACAAAATGCACCGGAAACGGTGGTTGGAATCGCTCTCGGGCCCCCACCTGCCACACCTCCCTGGAGGGGTCGATGCCGATGACCTGCTGTACCTGTTCAGCCCGGTAGTAAGGCAGATTGTGCCCGGAACCGATGCCCACCTCCAGAACCAGGCCGCGGGCCAGGGGAACCAGCTTCTCCCGCTGCTTGGCCAATGGCTCCAGTCCGCAGGTCCAGTGAATGAGCCGGGGTAAAATGTAGCGGTGGTAAAACCGAGAAATGGATTGAAGCATCACTGTTCGCGTTCTTTCATTGTTGCTCACATTAAACCATAGGCCATGAACCACAATTCAGGCACAGGGGCTTTTAATCAGTCGTTGCCGGCCGCGTTCTCCAGTTGTTCCAGCAGAAAATCCCGCAAAACCACCGCATTGTTATGATCAGGATCCCGGGCCGCGAACAACAGGGTTATCGGCCCGCGGCGAGCCTGCTCCAGCAGAAAAAGCCAGTGTTCCGGCGAGGCTTGCAACTCCCGCCGGTAGCGTTCCTGAAATTCCACCCAGCGTTCGGTTCGGTGAGCAAACCATCGCCGCAATTCTGCACTGGGGGCCGCTTCCCGCGCCCACAGGTCGATGGCGGCGGTTTCTTTCTTCACGCCTCGGGGCCAGAGCCGGTCCACCAGCACCCGAAACCCATCGTTCGGGGCCGGCGGCTCGTACACGCGCTTAATCCGAATTGACGGTTGCCTCATCGCCTGCTCAGTATTTTAAATGCGTTACATCGTGCCTGCCCTTTCAGGGTCGGTGCTCGTCAACCTCGGACTAAATTTAACAAGAGCGAGTTGTTCTGAATGCCTTTCATTTGAGCCCGCGCTGGAGGAAATTTGGATGAACGCTGCTGCCAGTAAAAACCTTTGATGAGCGCCGACATCTTCGGTACTCTCTTTTTTGAGGCAGACACCGTGGTTTAATCGGGCGGGATTGAAAGCCGGCCTCAACCGCCGCCCGGATCCGCTTCCCGGCCATTGGTTGGTTCGGCCAGCTGGCGCGCCACTTCCTGTTTAATCCGCCGGTAGATGGCACTCAGCCCGTTCATTCTTCGCATGCCGATGGTTTGAATCAAGCCGCTGCGGTTCAGGATGTCCATCGGCGCTTCCAAAACTTCGCGCGGCGTGGCGCCGGTAAAGGCATCGATGAGCAAACTGATGAACCCTTTCACGGTCGGCGATTCCGGCGGGACCTGGGCAAAGATTTTCACCTGGCCATTCTCCACTTCCACAAACAGGGCCACCGGGGTCATGCACTCCGGCACCCGGTGGGTTGAAAGGGCTTCCTGGCGGTGATATTTTTCCGGTAAGGGAGGCAGCTTTTCGGCATAGTCCAGCAGCAATTCCAGTTTCATTTCCGGTTCCAGGGATTCGAACATGCTGACAATTTCTTCCAGACGGGACATGGTTGTTCACCCTCTGCTTTCAATTTTAAATTCTCGGCTCCAGCGTTTTATCTCGGTGTCAGGTAGTCTTAAGCCCTCACGGCCCGAAACGCGAAAAGTTCCCTGCGGAGCTCTGTCAGGCGCAGGATTTCAGGCAAACCGGCATGGTCGGCTCGGCCTGTAAAAAACGCTCTCCGGAGGCGAAATATTCAATGTTGCAACTTGAACCACCTTTTGGCAGTAAAAACCCCTGACCCAAGCAGAAGAAACCGATTGTGGTTTTGCCGGTCTCTGTTTTAAATTGTGAATACTGAACCAACTGAATTTAAGGAGGTTGTACCTGATGTTTTTCTGGGATCCCACAATGATCATTATTCTGCCTGCCCTGATCCTGGCTTTCTATGCCCAGTACAAGGTGCGCAGTACATTTGCGAAATACAACGAAATTCGCAGTTCGCGGGGCATTACCGGCCGGG
>RFHE01000037.1 GCA_003696445.1 Calditrichota bacterium
ATCAGCACGGCCTCGGAAGCGGGCACGGCCGATGTCCAGCGGCTGGCCGATTTCATTGTGCAGCGCAAAATCCCGGCCGTATTCGTGGAAACCTCGGTGCCCCACCGCTACATCGAAGCCCTGCAGCAGGCCGTCCGGGCACGCGGCTTTCACGTGCAAATCGGTGGATCGCTCTTTTCCGATGCCATGGGCGATCCGGGAACCCCCGAAGGCACCTATGTCGGTATGGTCCGGCACAATGTGGACACCATCGTGGAGGCCCTGAAACAGGAACTGGCCATGCATGGGCAAGACCGTCAAGAACGGTTTCACAGCTGGAGGAGGGCAACATGAATCCGCAGGCAGGGCAAATGCCCCGGCACTTGAGCCAGGTTCCCATTCATGTCGAAGATCTGACGGTTGCCTATCAGGAAACCCCGGTTCTGTGGGATGTGGACCTGGACGTGCCGCCGGGGGTTTTGATGGCGGTGGTTGGCCCGAACGGAGCCGGCAAAACCACCCTCATCAAGTCCATTCTGGGGCTGGTCAAACCGGTAGCCGGCCAGGTGTTGATCTACGGCCAACCCTACGAGACCCAGCGCCGGCTGGTGGCCTATGTGCCCCAGCGCAGCAGCGTGGACTGGGATTTTCCCACCACGGCGTTGGACGTGGTACTGATGGGCCTGTATGGCCGCCTGGGCTGGTTTCGCCGCCCGGGCCGAAGTGAACGGGAAGCCGCGCTCCAGGCCCTGGCCAAAGTGGGCATCGAGGAGCTGGCCCATCGCCAGATCAATCAACTCTCCGGCGGCCAGCAGCAGCGCGTCTTCCTGGCCCGGGCGCTGGTCCAGAACGCACAGATCTACCTGATGGACGAGCCCTTCCAGGGGGTGGATGCCACCACCGAAAGCGCCATCATCACCCTGATGCAGGCATTGCGGGCCGAGGGGAAAACGCTGCTGGTGGTGCATCACGATCTTCAGACCGTGACCGAGTATTTCGATTGGGTAACCCTGCTCAACGTGCGGCGAATTGCCAGCGGGCCGGTTTCCGAGGTTTTTACCGAAGAGAACCTGCGGCTCACCTACGGCGGCCGAGTACCTTTTTTTACCACCGCCAACGGTCCCCAGGCCACCCTGGAAGCGGAAAAGAAACACTAAACCAGACCCGATGGATTTCGCCTGGCTCACAACACTGTTTACCGACTACACGTTACGGACCGTAGCCCTGGGTTCGGCCATACTGGGGGTGGTTAGTGGCACCCTGGGCAGCTATGCCGTGCTGCGGCGGCAGAGTCTGTTAGGCGACGCCATCTCTCATGCGGCATTGCCCGGCATAGCCCTGGCCTTTTTGCTCAGCGGCACCAAATTGCCGCTGGTACTGCTCCTGGGAGCGGCCCTGGCCGGCTGGTTGGCCACCCTGGTCATTCTGGCCATTGTGCGGACCACCCCCATTAAAGAGGATACCGCACTCGGGTTGGTCCTCTCGGTGTTTTTCGGGGCCGGACTGGTGCTGCTGACCTACATCCAGAAATTGCCCATCGCCTCCCAGGCCGGCCTGGATACCTTCCTTTTCGGTCAGGCGGCCACTCTGGTCATGCGCGATGTGTGGACCATGGGCATCCTGGGTCTGCTGGTCCTGTTACTCACCCTCCTGCTCTGGAAAGAATTCAAAGTGCTCAGTTTCGATCCGGACTTTACCACCACGCTGGGGTTTCCCGCCCAATTTCTGAACGTCTTGCTAACCTCGTTGCTGGTGGTGGCCATTGTGCTGGGCCTGCAAACCGTGGGAGTCGTGTTGATGAGCGCCATGGTCGTTGCGCCGGCCTCGGCGGCTCGCCAGTGGACCGATCGCCTGGGGGTGATGATGGGCCTTTCGGCCCTGTTTGGCGCCCTGGCCGGCATCTGTGGGGCCATCGCCAGCAGTTTGGTTCCCCGCCTGCCCACCGGCCCGGCCATTGTGGTCTGCATCAGCCTGATGGTAGCCTTTTCCCTGCTGGCTGCCCCCCATCGGGGCCTGCTGTGGCGATGGCTGATCCAGAGGCGGCGCCGGCGACGGATTGTCCTCCAGACCGTGCTGCTGAATCTCTTCCAGCTGGCCCGCCAGCATCCCGGCCAGGAACACGGCCATGCGGTGGCCGTTCTGGATGCCATGATGTGCGGCCAGGTCTCCAGCCTGCCAAGCCTTCGGGTGTTGGCTGAACGGGGTTGGGCCAGGGAGCTGGAAGCGGGCAAATGGGCGCTGACCCCCGAGGGACTTGCCGAAGCGGAAAAACTCCTCCACCAGCAGGAGCAGGCCTCATGAGCAGCATTCAGCTGGAAATTCAACTGATTGCTTCGGTGGTTGCCCTGGCTTGCGCACTGCCCGGCGTGTACCTGGTGCTGCGCAAAATGGCCATGATGAGCGATGCCATCAGCCACGCCATTCTGTTCGGCATTGTCATTGCTTTCTTCGTGACCGGGGATATCACTTCGCCGTTCTTAATTGCTGCGGCTGCGCTCACCGGCCTGCTGACGGTTAGCCTGGTTGAACTGATCTATCGCACCCGCCTGGTCAAGGAGGATGCCTCCATCGGGTTGGTCTTTCCCCTGCTGTTCAGCATCGGCGTCATTCTGATTTCCCATTACGCCGACCGGGTGCACCTGGACACCGATGCCGTGCTGCTGGGCGAACTGGCCTTTGCGCCCTTTAACCGATTGGTGATTTGGGGCATCGATTGGGGGCCCAAAGCACTCTACGTGATGGGAGGCATTTTGCTGCTCAATGCCGGGTTCATCTACTTTTTCTACAAGGAACTGAAGCTGGCCACCTTCGATCCTGCCCTGGCTGCCGCCCTCGGGTTTGCTCCTGGCTTGATCCACTACCTGCTCATGGGACTGGTTTCG
>RFHE01000293.1 GCA_003696445.1 Calditrichota bacterium
AGAGGAAACTGAGCGAAACATCGGCGCAAGCGCGCACTTCGGGAGGAGCGGATACCTTTGACCATCGACAATTTGTTAGCACAGCTAAACCCTCCCCAGCGGGAGGCGGTGACCTATCTGGACGGTCCTCTGTTGGTTCTGGCCGGCGCCGGCAGTGGAAAGACCCGGGTGCTGACCTACAAGATTGCCTACCTCATTGCCCGCGCGGTGGTGCGGCCCGAGGAAATCCTGGCCCTTACCTTTACCAACAAGGCGGCCAACGAGATGAAACACCGGGTGGAGCAGCTGCTGGGCATGGATGTTCGCGGGCTGTGGATCGGTACATTTCACTCCATCTGTGCCCGGATCTTGCGGCGGGAAATTCACCACCTGGGCTTCCAGCGCAATTTTACCATTTACGATGCAGGCGATCAGCTCGCCCAGATCGAGCGAATCATGCAATTTCTGAACCTGAATCGGGATCTGGTCAAGCCCAGGCAGGTGCAATACGTCATCAGCCAGTGTAAGAACAAGATGATGGATGCGCTGGCCTACGAAAAAACGGCCACCGATTTTGTTTCCCAGCAGATCGCCAAAATCTACCTGGAATACGAAACCGCCCTGCGGCGCAACAACGCCCTGGATTTCGACGATTTGCTGATCAAACCGCTGCAGCTTTTTTCTGAAAGAAAGGACCTGCTGGCCCGCTATCAGGAGCGCTTTAAATACGTGCTGGTGGATGAGTATCAGGACACCAATAAGGCGCAGTATCATCTGGTTCGCCTGCTCAGCCAGCCGGACCGGGTCATCTGTGTGGTGGGGGATGAGGATCAGAGCATTTACACCTGGCGCGGTGCGGACATTACCAACATCCTGAGCTTTGAGAAGGATTTTCCCGATTGCCGGGTCATTCGCCTGGAGCAGAACTACCGCTCCACCCAGACGATCCTGGATGCAGCCAATGAGGTGGTGGCCAGAAATACCCAGCGGTTGGGGAAAACCCTCTGGAGCGAGAATGGGCAGGGCGATCCCATTGAAGTCATCGCCACAGCCAGCGAGATCGACGAAGCCCGGCAGGTAGTCGGCATCATTGCAAAGGAGCGTGCCCGAGGCATCGGCTACAACGAGATGGCCATCCTTTACCGGACCAACGCCCAGTCCCGGGCGCTGGAAGACCAGCTCCGGCGGACCGGAATTCCCTACACCATTGTAGGCGGGACCAAATTCTACGAGCGCAAGGAAATTAAGGACCTGCTGGCTTACCTGCGGGTGCTGGTGAATCCCACCGATTCGCTGGCCTTGAGGCGGATTATTAATGTGCCTGCGCGGGGCATCGGCGAGGTCTCCCTCCAGCACTTACAGGATTACGCCGATCGGGAGGGGATTTCTCTTTACCAGGCGCTGGCCCAGGCGGGGCGGATCGAGCAACTCACCCCGCGGGCGCAAAACAAAATGCACCATTTCATCAGCCTGCTGGAAGAAATCCGCCGGGAGGTGGATCAGGTCAATGCGCTGGAGATCGCCAGTCGGGTGGTCGAGCAATTCGGTCTGCGGGCCATGTACGAGAACTCGCCCGATCCCCAGGATCAGGCGCGGGTGGAGAACATCAACGAATTGCTCAACAGCATGGCTCAGTTTGTGGACGAGCGCCCTGATCCGGTGGACCAGACCCTGGCGGCTTTTCTGGAAGAAGTGTCCCTGGTAACCGATATCGACAACTGGGACCCGGACAGCCCGGTAGTGACCCTGATGACCCTGCACAGCGCCAAGGGGCTGGAATTTCCGGTGGTGATGATTACCGGGCTGGAAGACGGGTTGTTTCCCCTTTCCCGGAGCCTGGAAGAAAACGAGGAGAAGCTGGAGGAAGAACGCCGCCTGTTTTATGTGGGGATGACGCGAGCCAAACAACGGCTTTACTTGCTGTGGGCTAAGAGCCGGCGGCGGTTCTGGGGAGACGATTTCGCCAGTCAATTTCAAAATGTGCCCTCGCGGTTTCTGCGCGAGATCCCGGCCCGTTTTAAACAGGAGCGCGACCTCACCGGCGTCAGCGAATCGCCGGCCACCCGCTTTGTTTCCCTCGAGGATGCGGCCTGGGAGGAGGCCGCCGGCACGCAGGAGGAGGGGCAGAGCTATCAGCCCGGCCAGGTGGTGGTGCACGACACCTTTGGCAGGGGAGAGATCCTGGCCGTGGAATCCTCCCGCCACGGCACCAAACTCACCATCCGCTTTGGACGGGCAGGGGTTAAAAAAATTGTCGCCGAATACGCCAATCTGGAACTGCTATGAACTGGAAACGTGGTATTCTCCGTGCAGGAGGCGGTTTTACCGTGCGATGGCTGCTGCCAGTCGTGTTGGGGCTCATCGTGGGCAGCGCTTCTCCGGCACCGGCCCAGCAGTACAACGAAGCCAACGACTTTTCTTACGCGCTGAAGCTGTTTAACGAGGGCTTCTACGACATTGCCGCCCAGCAATTTTCAACCTTCATTAACCGTTATCCGAACAGCGGTCAACTGGCCGATGCCCACTACTATCTGGGGGAATCCCTGTTTCAGCAGGGCGATTATGCCAATGCCCGGGTGGAATTTCAGTCGCTGGCGGTGGGGTTTCCCCAGCACGAACGGGCCCCCCAGGCCTGGAAGCGGGTAGGGGAGTGCTACCGAAAGCTCAAGAACTGGAGCGAAGCGGCCAAGGCCTTCGAGACGATTAAAATCCTTTACCCGGACCATCCGCTGGCGCCGGAAGGGTTGCTGGAAGCCGCTCAGATTTACCTGCAGACCGATCAGCTGGCGCGCTGCGAACAGGCTCTCCGGGAATTTCTCGATCGTTATGTGGAGAGTGCTGCCTATCCGCAGGGCCGGCTGCTTTACGGCCGGTTGCTGGAAAAAAAAGGCCAACTGGAAGCCGCCCGGGTTCAATATCAGAAGGTCCTGGAAATCACCGGTCAGAGCGGCTATCGGATTCAGGCGACGCTCGGCCTGGCCCGGGTTCAGAGAAAGCTGGGTTTTCCCGGCCGCGCCGCCGATGCGCTGAAGCAGGTGGTGGCCGCATCGCCGGCAGACAAACAGGTTTACCCGGCGGTGCTGGAGCTGGCCGGGATTTATCTGGATCAGAACCAGCCGGAAAACGCCCTGGCTGTGCTCAAGGACGCCTCGGCTCGCTTTACCTCCGCCGCCCAGAAGCGGGGCCTGGCCCGTTTAAAGGTGGCCGCCCAGTTTATGGCCGGCGATTATTTCGCCGCCCGCCAGGAGGCGGAGAAATTTGTCGAGGACGACAGCCTGGGCAGCCTGTTCCGATTTTACCTGGCCGCCTGCCTCCAGGAAGAAGGCCAGATCGATCGAGCGGTGCAACAATACAGCCGTGCGCTGCCTCAACTGGAACAATCCGGTTTTACCGCCTATGCCCGCCAGGCCCGCCTCAACCTGATCGACCTCTACCTTTCCCGGGGCAACGTGGCTATGGCTGTTCCGCTGCTGGAAAAGCTGACTGCGAAAACCCTTTGGCCCGATGAGGTGGAGCGGCGGGTAAACGCGCTGATTCTGGCCGCCATCGGCAAGGGGCAGCTTGCCCTGGGCGAACAATGGAACAGCCGGCTGCTTCGGAGCAATCCCCATTCGCCTTTCCGGGACGATCTGGCCTATGCCCTGGGCAAAGCCTATTTCCTCAACCGTCAGCTTCGCCAGGCCCGGGAAAAGTTGTCTCAGTTTACCGGGACTTATTTTGCCTCCGAATGGGCGGATTCGGCCCAATTTTATCTGGACTTCATGACTCGCCATCTGCCCGGCGATCAGCAGGTGGGACTCACCCGGTTGACCGGTTTGCTCGGGGAGCTGTTGATGGACGAGCCCCGCGACCGCCTGCTATTTGAACTGGGGCAAATTTACCTGAATGAATTAAAGGACTACCCCCGGGCGGTTCAGATTTTTCAGCAGACGCTCAAATACGCCACCGATTCGCTCGCTCAGGCCCGTTCCCACTACTATCTGTCGGAGGCCTACCTGCGCTGGTGGGAGCTGAGCCGTTTTCGCAAGCAGGCCTCGGATTCACTGAGGGAAAAAGCAGCCTTTGCCCTGAAGCAAGCCATGATCTTTTTAAACCAGGCGCCCCACCCGGACACCCTGGTTTACCGCTATCTGAACTACGGCCTGGACCAGCAGGCAACACCTCCGGACCGGTTGATGGAGTTCTGGCAACACTTTGTTGTCACCTACCCCCGGTCCAAGCTCCGAGGCAAGGCGCTGCTGAAATTGGCCGATCTGTCCCTGGCGACGGGCGACACCACCGGGGCGCTTGGCTATCTGGATCAGGCAGCCGAGGCAGGGGGCTCGGCATCCCTTTCCGGCCTGGCCCTGTGGAAAAAAGCGCAGGTGCTGGCCGGACAGAACCGCCTGGATGAGGCGGTAGCAACCCTGAAACAAATGTTGTTGAATTACCCCCACCACAGCTATCAGGCCCGGGGGTACAGTGTGCTGGCCAGCTGGCTGGAAAAGCAGGGGGATTACCTTGGCGCCGCTCAGGCCTGGGAACGGCTCCACCAGCAATTCGACTATTTTAATCAGGCAAGCTTTGCCCCCATGCACATTGCCCAGAACTACCTGGCCGCCGGGGAGTACCAGAAGGCCCTTGCTTTTGCCGAGCCGTTGGTGGCCAGGCAAAAACCGGCCTCGGACTGGGTGCTGCGCCACTATAGCCGGTTGATGCAGGCCGACTTGTACTATTTTGCCGGAAAGGGCTATTTCCATACCGGGGATTTTGTCCGTGCCCGCCAATATTTGTTTGCTTATTTGCAATATGCTCCGGAGAAGACCTTTGCCGATGCCGCCTACTTCCACCTGGGCAAAATGGCCTATCAGGAGCATGACTACGATGCCGCCCTGCTGCATTTTTCCTTTGTGAAGGCGAGGCCCGATTCGCCGTACTTTCGGGAAGCGCGGGAGCTGTCCGCCGAAATTTTGTTTCAGCAAAACAAATACGCCGAAGCACTCCAGATTTACGATCAGTTGCTGAAGCTGAACGGCAGCGATGCGGGCGCCGCCCTGAACTATTCCACCCGCCGACTCATGTGCCTGCTTCACGAGGGCCGCAGCAGCGAGTTCCAGAAAGGCCTGGCCCGGTTGCGCAAGCAAAAATCTACTCCCGAGCTCCAGAACGCCCTGGCGGCCATCGAGTTTGAGCAGGCCAAAATCAGCTACCAGGCCAAGAACTTCGATGCCGCCATCCGCCATTGCGAAACCATCCTGAAAAAATACAAAAAATCCGACTATGCAGACGATGCCCTTTACTACATGGGGCTATGCTACACCACGCTGAACCGTGCGGAAAAGGCCCTGGATAAATTGAGCCGGTTTATTAAAACTTACCCGGATAGCCCGTTGCTCGGCCAGGTGTACATTACCATGGGCAATCTGTATTACCGGGGCGAAAAAAACGAACTGGCTCTGGACGCCTTTCGCAAAGCCCTGGATGTGGCCCGGGACGCGCCGGCCCGGCGGGCAGCCATGACCAACCTGATTAAAATGTACCAGGATCTCGGGCTGTGGGACGGGGTCCTGAAACTGGCCCGCCAGTACGTGGAGGAATTTCCCCGGGCCGAGGACCATTTCGACAAGCGCATTCTGGTGGGGATTGCCCTCAGCCGGCTTAATCGCTATGCGGAGGCGGTGGATTATCTGAAAAAGCTTAAAATCGAGGCCTCCTCGGAGCAGGAACCGGAGATTCAATTTTACATCGGCGAAGCCTATTTTAACGCCGGCCAGTACGAAAACGCCATTCGCGAATTTGTGAAGATCCCGCTTCTCTCCCGGAAAACCAAGCTGCAATGGGAGGCCAGCGCGCTCTACTTTTCCGGGCAGGCCTACGAGCGGCTGGGCCGAAAACAGGACGCCATTCGGATGTACCAGGAAATCATCGATC
>RFHE01000294.1 GCA_003696445.1 Calditrichota bacterium
GAGCACCGGCCTGCGCCTCCGGCAGAGGGTGAATAGGCCGATGCCTCCTGCGATCCTGGGCAAATTGCTCACCTTCAATCCCGGGCCCGTTGCTGCGGTGCTCTCGCCCCGTTTTTCAGTTCTCCTGCGGTTTACTCCTCCTGGAAGCGCGGTCCCAGCGGCGTGTTCCCGGGCAGGTCAAGCCCTTTCAGGCTATCCATTCTGTCCACCTCCGGCTGTTCCTTCCCGATCGGATGGGGTTCGCCGCTTCGCACAAAACCGAGACTTTTCCTGGCGGCCTGGTGATTTCCGGCTTTAACCCATTGAATTGCCGCCTGCTAACGGCTACTTTACAGCTCAGGGAAGCCGGTGAAAATTAAATGGGAGGTACTCAGGCCATGAAGGTTGTCCGGAAACGCTGTGAAGATACATCCCTGCCCCGGGTGGTGATTGTGGGAGGGGGCTTCGGCGGCCTGTATGCCGCTCGCAGCCTGGATAAACTGCCGGTGCGGATTACGCTGGTAGATCGAAGAAATTTCCATCTCTTTCAGCCCCTGCTTTACCAGGTGGCGACTGGAGGGCTCTCTCCGGGCGACATTGCCTCGCCCATTCGGGCGGTGCTGAAACGGCAGGACAATGTAGAAGTGCTGTTGAGCGAGGTGGTGGATTTCAACCTGGAAGCCAATCAGGTGGTTACCCGGGACGGGGCGCTTGATTTCGATTTTTTGATTATGGCCACCGGCATGAGCCATTCCTATTTCGGGCATGATGAGTGGGCCGGGTTGGCTCCGGGATTAAAGAGCATTGAGGATGCGCTGGAGATCCGCCGCCGCCTTTTAAGCGCCTTCGAACAGGCCGAGAAATGCACGGATCCGGCCGAGCAGCAGCGCTGGCTCACCTTCGCCATCATTGGCGGCGGTCCCACCGGTGTGGAGCTGGCCGGGGCGATGGCCGAACTGGCCCGGGGCACCCTCAAACGGGATTTCTGCCATATCGATCCGGCCAGAGCCCGAATTTTGTTGATTGAAGGCACCGAACGGATTTTACCCGCCTATCCGCCGGAGCTATCTCGCTGGGCCGCTGAAAAACTGACCCGGCTGGGTGTCGAGGTGCTTACCGGGACGCTGGTTACCAGCCTTGCGGTGGACCGGATCAAGTTAAGCGGCAAGCATGCCGGGGAGGTGGAGGCCGGCACCATTTTGTGGGCGGCCGGTGTGCAGGTGGCGCCCCTGGGCCGAATCCTGGCCAAGCGGAGCCGGGCCGAAACCGATCGTTCCGGGCGAATTAAAGTCAACCCGGACCTCTCCCTGCCTGCCTGTCCCAATGTGTTTGTCATCGGGGACCTGGCCCATGTGCCAGGCCCGGATGGGCAACCACTGCCTGGCGTAGCACCGGTGGCCATGCAACAGGGCCGCTACATGGCCCGGGTGCTCTCGGCCCGCCTGAAGGGAAAACCCTGCCCGCCGTTTCGCTACCGGGACAAAGGCAGCCTGGCCGTCATTGGCCGGAATGCGGCGGTGGCTCACTTCAGCCGGAACAATTTAAAGGGCTGGCCCGCCTGGCTGGCCTGGGTGTTCGTGCACATCTACTACTTGATCGGCTTCGACAACAAGCTGGTGGTCATGATGCGCTGGGCTTTCAATTATTTAACCCGTAAAAGAGGCGCCCGACTGATAACGGGACCGTTTCCAACCTCCACCGAACAGGAAAAGGAAATATTTGGAGCCCTGCAGGTTGTGGATTAAACTTGGGGCGGCAAATAAAACCAGACCAGAACCTGGAACTGATTGATCGGGAGAAGCGAGGATGTGGCGAATTCTGATTGTGGGCGCGGGCGGTTTTGTCGGGGCGGTGTTGCGCTACGCGGTCAGCGGCTGGGTTCATCGATTGGTTCCGGCGGTATTTCCGTTCGGGACCCTTACGGTGAATGTGGTGGGCTCCTTCTGCCTGGGATTGCTCATGTCCATGGCCGAAACCTGGGTCATTGCACCCGGCTTGCGGGTTTTTTTAACCGTCGGCCTGCTGGGCGCATTCACCACTTTCAGCACATTTTCCTACGAAACCATGGTCCTGTTTCAGGAACGGTCGTTTTTGCTCGGCTTCCTGAACATTGCAGTCAGCTTGATTCTGGGATTGGCCGCTGCGCTGGCCGGTTTGATCGTTGGCCGGATGCTTTGAGCCCCTCGGCACGGAAAACCGGCTCAATGGCCGCCACAGGTCTGAGGAAATCCGAATAGAAATCTGGATTTTTGGTTAAAACAGGGGAGCGCAGGCGCATGGAAATCAAGGGCACGGGTAAACTGTTACGGGTGTTCGTGGGCGAGGGGGACCGCTACCACGGTCAGCCCCTCTTCGAGGCCATTGTGAAGCGGTTGCGAGAAGAAGGGCTTGCCGGCGCCACGGTCATCAAAGGGATTGAAGGCTTTGGTGCGGGCAGCCGGGTCATTCACACGGCCCGAATTTTGCGGCTTTCCGAGGACCTTCCGGTTTTAATCGAGGTGGTGGATCAGGAGGAGCGAATCGCCAGGGCGGTCGCGTTTATTGAGCAGATGGTGGAA
>RFHE01000295.1 GCA_003696445.1 Calditrichota bacterium
CACGATCTTGCGATATTGCTTTTCGACCTGATAGCGAAAAATTTGCAGCTTGAACAGATCGTTCTGGCTGACGCTCTCGTCGCCTTCATCCAGTTTTTCGTTAATTTTTTCTTCGGCTTCGTCCATTTTACTGCGGACGTCCTGAAGCACGTTGAGCAATTCGTTGCCCAGGACGATGCCCCAGTAAAATTTCCGCACCAGCAGGCGCACTTCCTCCCGGCGCTTTTCCACCTGGGCCTGGCTAACTTCGATGCCAGAGGCCGCCGCTTGACGAAGCCCTTTAAGTTTGCCAAAAGTGTAGATCGGTTGCAGCATGTCCACATCCACCTGGGTGAACGGGCGCAAATCGCCGAGTCCGGTGGAAGTGTCCGGGGAGGTGAGTACACCGGTTGGGGTGTATCGGGCGCGGGCTCGTGGCAAAAGCCCCCACATGTTGGTCAACTCGAATTTCGGCAACACCGCTGCCGCTACCGCCTCCTGGTATTTCAGCTCGGCCTGCCGAACCGAAAGCTGGGCGTCGTTTACCAGGGGATTGTGTTTCAGAGCCCGGGCCTCACATTCCCTCAGGCTCAGCACCAGCGTGTCCGCCGTCTGGGCAGCCAGACTCCCGGCCAGCAACGCCACCAGTGCCCACGCACCTAAAATCCATCGGCATACATGGGGCGCTTTCACCGTTATTCGGCCTCCAGCTTTTGTTTCACCCCGGAATCTGCGTTGGCATGCTTCAGGGCCCGGATGTCGTCGTAATCGGCATAGGCTTTGGAGTGGGTCGAGTTGGCGTCGGAGAGGATGCCGATGCCAATGGCTGTATCCGGGGGTTCGCCGCCAAAGGTATCCTTGTAAGCCTGATAGGCATCGAAAACAAAAGTTTGCCACTCGCCCAGATGATCGGTGCCGGAACTGGCCACCACCATCCAGGGCCTGCCCACCCCGCTGCGACGCATGGCTGAACCCACCGGCAGGGTAGAGCTGTGAACATACTTCACCGATTCGGGAATCAGGCCCAGCTTTTTCTTGTACACAATGTAAATGCCCGCGGCGCTGTCCACCGTCTTGCCGTAGCGCTCGTCTCCGCCCTTGGGAATTTTGTGAATCCGCCAGCGAAAACTGATGTAGCGATACTTCTTGATGTTCCACTTGATGTCCTTCCCGATAATGACCGACTCGCCTTCGTCCCGCGCCGCCAGATAGTGGTTGTGGTCCTCCACGGCAATGTGATAGGGCTTGTGTTTTTTGTCGTCCTTTTTCTTCCATTTCCAGCCTGGGGGCAGTTTGCCCGGTTCGCCCCCCTCAAAATCTTCCAGCACCACATAATCCTGGCCACTCAATTCGGCGATTAAATAAGGCACCGAATATTTGCTGGCCAGTTTTTCGCAAAACTTGTAGTAGTGCAGGGCCAGGGTGGTTTTCCTGCCCAGCTTAACATTGGTAATTTTCCATTGCCCGCTTTCGTTGCGGGCAACAAAGACCCGCAGGTTCATTTTTTTGCTCCGGCCCTCTAACCGAAAATCCAAATTGGCATTATCCTCGCCGACCAGCTTCTTACCTACCAAGGTCAGGTGCAACGGTTGCTCTTCTGGTGCCATGAAGCCGGAGGTTTGTATTTCCCGAATGATGGACGTCTTGAGCGCTCGAATAAACCGCTGCCGCAAATAAGGCAGCGTTTTGTTCCAGTGTTTGGGAAGGGCCTGTTTAGCTACCCGATTCATGTCCAGGGCCCGATCCAGAAGCTTGGCAAACTGTTCCTTTTTCTTTTCTTCCGAAAGGGTTTTGTTTTTTGCAACGGCCAGCCACTGCCGGAAAACTTGCTCAATGTCTTGTTCTGGAGCACTGGTTTGGGGAACAGAATAACTGAGTGCAATGCCGCTCACCATTGCCATCAGGAACACTATGAGTCGAGAATGGAAGTGTCCTTTTCCGCAACCATTTCCCTTTATTGAAAACATAATGAAAGACTCCTTTCTCCCTTTTTTACAATGCCCGGTAACTCGCTTGAAATGAGGGTTGCCAGGCCACCGGGTAGTTTCTCAAGAGACCTAAGGTTAGGATTGCCCGGCGCTCTGGCTGGTAGGGACGGGCTGTACCTCCACCGGTTTCTCGCCCGGCTGGAGGCGATGATTGGTGCCGGCACGGTTTTCCAGCCACTGCAACAGGGCCGGTAGCACCACCACTGCGGCAATAAAGGTAGCCGAAAGCCCAATGATGGCCAGCTTGCCAATGGAGTTCAGTCCCGGATGCCGGGCCATAATTAGGCCAGAATAGCCTACCAGGGTGGTCAGGTTGGTCACCAAAATGGCCATGCCGGTATTTTTCAACACGTGGTAAAGCGAGCCGGGACCTTCCTCGCGGTAGCGATGGAAAATGTGAACCCCATTGTCCACGCCAATGCCAATCACACTGGGGATGACCACAATGTTAAAAAAGTTCAACTTCATGCCGAACAAATACATGGCACCACCCATCCATAGTAGCCCAATGATGAGCGGCGAGAGCACCACCAGGGTCCATTTCAAACTGCGTAGATCGATCAGCACCACCAGGAATACGACCAGGAAGGTGAGCGCAATGGCGATTTTGCCTTCCCTGGAAAGAACAATCAGCATATCGGCAATGATGATGTTGGAGCTGGAGGCATGAAACACCCGGCCGTCCTTGGTGACGATGGTGCCCACATCGTTCCGAAAGGCGATGGCATTGCGCCCGTCGCGCAACGGCACGCTGGGATAGATGAAGACGAATTTCCCGATTTTGCCGTCCTTGGTGATGAATTGACGCTTGTCTTTTTCCGGAAATTCATCCCAGGTAAAGGGTCGATCCACCTGGAGATATTTTTTGAACTCCTCCAGCCGTTGCTTGTCTTTGCCTTTGAGCACATCTTCTGCCTCGGCGACCAGCTCCCGGATCTTACGAATTTTGGCCAGCCGGACGTCCTGATCGGGCGGCACCAGGGAGCGGATGGAGCGCACTGCGTCGATGGTGGGCGAGACGGTGTCGGTGCGCATCTTTTCCCGGAGAGCCTCCATCACTGCATCAATCTCTTCGTCGCTGTTGGTCAGCACCACCGCGGGGGATTCGGACAGTTTGAAAACCCCTTTGGTCTTTTCGCTGACGATTTTTCTCTCCGGAGTAATGGCCCGCAATTCGGTGAAGTCGTATTGAAATTCCACCCGGGTAATACCGTAGATGGACAGTAGGGTAATGACCAGGCTAGCCAGCAGGATGGGCTTGGAAAATTTGAATTCTTGCGGAGTAAACGCCAGTGTTTTGCCCGGTTTACGTTTAATGTTAAGCAAGTGCAAACGATCCAGAAATATGACGATGGATGGCAGCACAATCACCATAGCAATGAGGGCAAACAGAATGCCCACCCCGGCAATAAACCCCAGATCGGAGAAGCCCCGAAAATCCATGATCATTAATGAAAAGAAGGCCAGGGAGGTGGTCAGAGCGGTGGTCATCAAGGCTTTGCCGGTAGTGCAGGCCATTTTTTCGATGGCCAGCTCCAGGGGCAGCCCGGCTTCCCGGCTCTCCACGTAGCGGGCAAAGGCGTGAATTCCGTAGTCAATACCCAGACCGAATAGAATCACAAACAGAAATCCGGTAATGGTATTTAGGCTGCCCAGTACCCAGTAGGTGAGCCCGAACGTCCAGGCCAGGGAAAACAACAGGGTAATGCTGATGAGAATGGCACCGAGAAGGCGCCGAAAATAGAGGACAATAATTAAAAACACGCCCCCCAGGCCGTAAGCTGCCGTGCCAAAAATGTCCTTTTTAATGACTTCGTATTCGTCTAATCGATTCTTAAAATTGCCGCCGTAATAAATCTTAATGTCCTGGGCATAGGCGGTGGGCTTTTGCTGGTTGACGATGCGCTTGACATCGGCAAACATTTTGCGAATAAACTTCAGGTCGGCATTGGAGCCGGTGGGAATAATTTTCATCACCAGAACGGTGCTGTCCGGGTCGGTGTAATAGCGCTTGGGAATCAATTCCTGGTACTTCTGGAGCATTTCGTCGAAAGATTCCTCGGGCTGTTCTTGCACCGGCTCACCGAACAGATCTTCCACAAATAGCGGATTGAGCTTCTGTTTCTCCTGGGCAATCTTCCTTTCGATCTTGGCATAGACGGTATCTAGTTCCTCCGGGGTGAGAAAGAGAAGTGCATTTTTTTCGTAGAATTCGACGTCGTTTTTGTAGTCCACATATTTAACGTAGGGACTTTTGAGTAGGGCAGGGGCCAGGTCGTTGGCAAATTTGACGGCGGCGTCAAAGTTTTTCGTTTCAATCACGATTCTCAACTCACCAATGCCGCCTACTTTCTTTTTAATCTCATGGTAGGCCTTAACACTGGGAAAACTTTCCGGCAACAGGGCGGTGAGGTCGGTTTGCAGTTTGAGCTTGGTGGTGAAATAGCCGCCAATCAGGGCAGAAATAATTGCCAGGGCAATGATGTATAAATGAAATTTACGAATCAGGTTACAAGTTTTCTGAAAGTTCACTTTTGAACCTCAGCGTTTTTGAATTCCCTGTTTTTGCCCACCACTCTGGTACTCAGCCTTCGCCATTGGGCCAGAATTTTGTCACGCAGAAAAAGTTCTTCCGGCATTCGGGCGCCACTGAAGTAAAGACCCAGATAAAGGAGAACCGTGAGCAGAAATAGCATACCGATTTGAATCGGGCTTGTTCCGGGGAGAAAAAATTTAGCGCCCCAGACCACAAGGCTGGTCAGCATTGCCGTGGCCAGGGGCCAGACCAGGCGCCGTCCGAAAGGGGTTAAATGCATGAGCCGGTAGCCCTGATAGATGCGGGCGAAACTGACGAAAAGAAAGGCAGCCAGTGTGCTCAGGGCCGCACCCACCAGGCCAATACGGGGAATGAGCAGGAGGCCCAGGGTCACGTTCAGCACCAGCATGGCGCTTCCCAGAAGAAAATTGAGCAGGGAGCGACCGGTCATCACCAGCAGGCTTTCCGCGGCGCTGAAGGTGCCAAACAAGCCGTGGGCCAGGGCCAGAATGCGCAGCGCCCATACCGTAGGCACCGAGCTGACGTTAAAAAAGCTTAAAATCGGTTCTGCGAACAGGATAATCACCACGGCAGGCAAAAAGCTGCCAGCCAACAACCAGCGGGTAACAATCTGATAGTTCCGCTTCAGTCGGTTCTGCTGGCCGCTGTGAAACAGTTCAGCGACGATCGGGGCAAAAATGGGTTCGAAGCTCTGGCGAATGCGTTTGATCACCGAAATGATTTCGACAGCAATGCCGTAATAGCCGGCCGAGGTGGCGTTTAAAAAGGCGCCCACCAGCAGCACATCGCTGCGGGCCACGGCCAGATTGACAAAATCGGTTGCCGCTATGGGGGTGGTATAGGCCCAGTATTTTTTGCGCACCGCCGGGGGGAGGGTCGGTTTGCCTCCCTTTTGCAGGGCGAATTTTTTTAGCATGACGCTAAAGGCCGCACTGCAGGCGATAATGCTGGCGGTCAGGTGGGCCAGGGCTAAGCCGGTGGCGTCAAGATGAAAGGGGATGAGGGCCACGGTTGCCACCAGCAACATGGCCGGCTCTAGTCCCTGGCGAATGAAGGCTTCGTACTGCATCAGCCGCAGCGCTTTGGTGGTGGCAATAAAGACCAGCGTGAGCACAATAAAGGGGGTGGCCAGCGCCAGCAGGCGAAGCGGGACGATCAGGTTGGGATCGCTGAAAATGTGGTTGGCCACCCAGGGACTAAGCACGAAGATCAGCGCGGCGACCCCCATGCTCAACAGAGCGGACTTCCAGGCGGCATAGGCAATAATTGACCCCAGTTCGCGGTTTTGTTGGGGGGAATCGCTCCCCCGCAGCCGGGCGATTTCCCGGACCACCAGTTTGTCGCTGCCCCACAGGCCCAGCTTGGAGAGCATGTCCACCACATTCCAGCCGATAAAATAAAGGCCCAGTGCACTGGGGCTGTAGAAATGAACCGCCACATACACAAAAAGTACCTTGCCCAGCTTCAGAAGCATGCCCAGAATGTTGAACAACAACCCCTTGAACAGATCCAGGGCGTCGCGATGGGTGCCTGTGGGTTTGCTCGTGCTCATCTTATCGGATCCGCGACAGTTCAAATTGTTTTTCCACCCCGCGCTGCTGGTAGCTGACCCAGAAGAAACGCACGATGAACCAGAGAGCTGTGATAGCCATCCATACGGAAATCAGGTAAAAGGTTTCCAACGGTTTTTCCAAGAGGAGCCCAATGAGGAACACCCACACGTTGTTGTTGACCCGCGCCCCAATCAACCGGGCTACCTCGTCAATTTTTTGGTAGTCGTAGATTTCGCGGGCAAAAAAGCCCCGGAACAGGCCCGGGACGATGCGGTGGATCAGGTAGGAGCCCAGCAAAAGGGCGGCGAAAAGGGCCGGACGGGAGTGTAGATTGCCGCCGGAAAAATACCACCCCAGGGCCATGTACCACAGCGCGTCGTTGATGGTGCCGCTGATGTGGTCCAGCTTATCGCCGGCCTCGCTGAAGCGTAGGGTGAGGCGGGCCAGCTTACC
The DNA here is from genome assembly GCA_003696445.1 of Calditrichota bacterium. Taxonomy (GTDB): domain Bacteria; phylum Calditrichota; class Calditrichia; order RBG-13-44-9; family J042; genus J042. The sequence goes on from RFHE01000295.1 coordinate 6,531, forward strand.
GTCCACCCCATCCAAAATGCCGACCAGGGCGGCAAATAGGGTGCCCAGCAGCAAATGCCCGGTTAAGTACAGGGGAATGACCGAAAGGGCCAGCAATACCCAGACCAAGGTAATCTGATTGGGCGTTATCTTCGATTCGGCGATCAGGCGGACTGCACCGAATTCCAGCGGGGGATGAATGAACTTGCCCACCACCTCCAGCACCCCCTTCTGGACCGTGCGCTTGAGAACCTTCTCGGCCGCCCGGTAGGTTGCCTCGTCCTCCACTTTAATAGCGTAAGGAGGCACCCGGCGCCGCAAATTGTCCATGTACGTATCGAACTGGCTTAAATCGAAGCAGGGGAGGCGGTTTTCGGCAACAGCGGTTTGCAACAACTCGGTTAGCGAAAAGGCCACCACCCCCTCAAGAGCCTCGAGGGTATCCCGGGAGAGCCGGGCCAGACCCGCCGGCGCAGGACCATATTCAGGCAAAATCGCCAGGTCGTTAGCACTTTCCACCAGGATTTTTAACAGTCGCCGGTCGTTGAGGGCATGGCCCTCCAGCGCAATGACCGGTACCTGACTGGATTGAATGAGCGAAAACAACGAGGGGAGCGGCCCAGACTGGTCGGCAGCTTCAACCCTCAGCCGGGTTGTTTGAGATATGCCATGGCAAAACGAATTGGTGGGATCCTCCCCCGACTGGGTGAGAAGGACGATGGTCTCAATACCCTGCAATTCCAATTCGCGAATATTGCGTTCCAGCAGTGTCAACCCCCACATCTTGCGCTTGGCATTGGGGTGGCGCGCGTCAATCCATGCAATAGGTGTTCCTGGGTTCATCGTATCCTTTTCCTCGATTAATGTTCTCCTTTATTGTTCCACATATCAGCGAATTTAAATATATTGACCGCTTGCTATGTAAGCAATTGAACAGTAACGGTAAGGTCCCCGCATTTATTGACACCGGTTAAGCTAATTGAGCTAGCCCCGGCTTTTCTGTAAGCTATCTTGAGAAAATGAATAAAATTGCAGCGAGGGCGGCGTAGGCCTACCTTCGTTTCAAAGGCCCCGGAACGACACAAACCGATACGGGGGTTTGAAACGGCCACATGGAGAAATTTTCTGGAGGTTTGGGCCTCAATCAGGTGCCTTTGCACTCGTTACACAACAAGCCATCCAGTTGACGGGTGCGCCATCGTCGGCGCAACTCCTGATATCGAGAATCGTTCCAGATTTCTTTAATGGACCGATTCTGGCAGTTGCCCAGCACGTTGGTCCGTTCTTGGTCCACGCAACACATGATCATGTCGCCGTTCCACATGATCCAGGCACGCCAGAACGGGATCACGCAAAAAGGCACCCGAACAAATTCCCGATCGGCAAGGTCCAGATTTTCAATTTGAATATCGGCCCGATTGTCCAGTTTTCTCGCTTTGAATGCAAAGCCTAGTTTCCGCCAGTACCTGCGCTCGTTTTTTAAATTTTCAATCACCGGTTTCGTCTTAACCGTCCAGACACTCAATTTGGGCTTTTTGCCCGGATATTTATCCCACATCTCCTTGAAGCGGAGAATATTGCCCATCACTCGGTCGTATTTGAGCGGGGCCATCATTTTTTCGTAAACTTCCGGAATAATGCTGTGAAAACTGAAATTGATTTCATCCAGCGCCTCGGAGTGCAATAAGCCGTAGGCCATTTGCTCGGTGAGCAGTCCGGCATTGGTGGTAATCCGCACCTTGGGCCAGTGCCGTTTGCCTTTTTTGCGCGCGATGTATTCCAGGCGCTCGGGCATTTTTTTGTCCACCAGTGGATCGTTTAACAGGTAAGGATCCAGGCGCAACAGAAAGGGATAGTCCATTACCTCGTCGATAATCTTCTTGAAAAGCTCGTCGGACATCACCCCATAAACCTTGTTCACCTCGCGCCCCACACCGCAGAAAGTGCAGCGCGCATTACACCCGCTTTTGGTCTGAATGTCGATGGAATGGGGATAAGAAGGGGTGAAACGCGTGTAGCGAATCCATTTTAAATATTCTGCAAACGGCACACTGCTGGAGGAGGGATTATTGGGCAAAACAATTCTGCCTACGCGATGTTTAAAGCGCTTCCATCCCGTGTATGAGGAATAACCGTTTGTTTGGGCCATTTTTCTCCGCACTCCTTATTATTTAGACCAAAGGGGCAGACATACGCTACTGGCCTGCCCCTTGTGGGAAATCTTCTTCACTTGGAGCATGACCGGTTGGTCAGGCTCTGTGAGGACATAGCTACACTGATATTGGTTAATGCACTTCTTCAGCGGCCGGCACTTCGTCCCGTAAATAAAATCGTGCCGGCTTGGGTTGCACTTTTTTAATCAGCTTCTGAGGAATTCCAAAAAGGGCGATGGTGGAAATACCCATACCCATCAGGAAGACGGCCGAAATCATGATCCAGTAATAGGCCACAATGTTTCCCAACAGAAGCACGAGCATGGTTGCAAAAGAAAACAGATCGCGGCGCCCAAGGTCGTTGAGATAACTGAAAGCACGCACATACCACAGCTGATGTTTGTCCTTACGTACCCGATCCACGGCCATGGCAAAGTCCTTCATGGACCCGCTTTTGCGAGCCAACACTCGAAAAGCAAAGTACACGGCTATCAGCAGTAACGCAATGTCGGCAATACTCAAAAACGGTACCAGCGGATTGTGAGTCACCCGATAAGCGCCCACAGTAACCCCGGTGATAAAGGCAACATAGGTTGCATAATCCATGATGGTGTCGAAGAAAGCGCCCTTTTTGGAATCTTTCATCTTTAAGATGGCTACCTCGCCATCGCAGCCGTCAAAAATGGACGTGAGCTGAAAGACGATGCCCCCCAGTATGGTGTACAGGGGTTTGCCGAATGCAACCAAGGCGGCCGCACCCAGGCCGAACAGGAAGTTTAAAAATGAAAGTTGGTTGGGAGTCAACGAGGTTTTGACCAGCCGCTTGGAAAGAAAGTTGGA
>RFHE01000296.1 GCA_003696445.1 Calditrichota bacterium
GCTCCGCCGGGACTGCTGACCATGCGGGACCTCCCCCTGCTGAGTTGGGCGGCCGGTCCGTTCAAACTGCCAGACTAAGGCAAAAGACCTCGTGGCGCGTCGAACCGGTATCCGCTCCATGATGCCGGTACTGCATTACAGTAGCGCCAGAATTTCGGAGAGATTTTCTTTCAGGTGCTGCCGGATGGCCCGCAAATTGACCCCCTTGCGTCCGACAATGGTCAGGTAAGTATCCTCCCGCGAGATCCGAGCAACAAAAAGCACCCGATTGCGGTAGTGAATTTCGGCAATCTTCAGAAAATCGTCGGCAAAACTGAGTTTGTCTGCGGTCATCTGTTCCAGAAGGTGAGAGAGTTGATGTCCTAATTCACTGATCTGGTCAGCGTTTTCCCGAAAACGGCCCTGGTAAAAAATGGTAAAGCCACTGAAGCTGTGGATGAGTAAGTGCTCGACATTGTCGCTCAGAATCGGCTCAAAAATCTGCTGCAGTTTCAGCACCCGAAACTGTTTTTTTTGTTCCACTTCCTGCTTCACCAGGTGGGATTGCTCATCCACACGTCGCAGGCTCTCCAGCAGCAGGCTCTGCCAGCCCTGAGCAATGGTTTGCCGTGGCGGCTTGCGATTCCGGTAAACGCTGAACTCACCCCCCTGCCAGCTCATGATGTAGTAAAATGCGTTTTCTCCCTCCAAAACCTCGGTCTCGGCATGAACCACATTGCCTTCCAAAAAATAAATCCAACCTTCTTCGGCCTCCGTTTTCACCTGCAGGGCCGAAGTCAGCCCGCCCAGACAATTCAGTTGAATGATGTCGCTGAGTTGAAAGTCGGACACGTTGCCTCGGAATCCCTGGCGATCCCGAATGGCGTCCAGAATCAGCTCCCGCATCTCGTTTAAATCGAACGGTTTTTCGATGTAGTGGAAACAGCCCCGCTCGGTGGCTTCCCGGCGCATCTCGCTGGAGCCGTAACCGGTCATGATGACCACTTTGGTGGAGGGATAGTGCTTTTTAATTTGAACCAGTAAATCCAGGCCGGACACCTCGGGCATGCGCACATCGGTGATGACCAGATGAATGGGTAGCTGGTTGAGCACTTCGATGGCTTCCCGCCCGGAGTTGACGCAGATCAGCTCAAACTGGTCGCTGTCCCGGGAGAGCTTTTTGGAAAGCGTCCAGGTCAGATCCTCTTCGTCGTCGACGATCAGCACACGTTTTTTCTGGCTTAACATGGTTCCCACATTCGGTTTTCTTCAGTCATCGACAGAAGGAGCGTTATTCTTTACGGCCCTTTTTCGGAAATGGGAAGCTGCCGCCGGTAGGAACCGCTCCCCATGAAAAAAATCCCGCTGCCGCCGGGGCAACGGGATTTCTCAACAGAAAAATATGGCCTGACCTGCATTACATCATGGAACGGATCTGCTCCACCTTATCCAGTCGCTCCCAGGTAAAACTCTCCTCGTCCCGGCCGAAGTGCCCGTAAGCGGCTGTTTTACGGTAACGCGGCTGAAGCAGATTCAAACTCTCGATAATGCCTCGCGGGGTCAGATCGAAAACCTTCTCGATGATCTCGATGATCCGATCTTCACTGATTTTTCCTGTACCGAAAGTGTCCACCATGATGGACACCGGCCGTGCGTGACCAATGACGTAAGCCACCTGCACCTCCAGGCGGTCGGCCACTCCTGCGGCCACCAGATTTTTGGCCACATACCGGGCCGCGTAGGAACCGGAGCGGTCCACCTTGGTCGGATCCTTGCCCGAAAAACAGCCCCCACCATGACGCCCCATCCCGCCGTAGGTATCGACAATGATTTTCCGGCCGGTCAGCCCGGTATCTGAGTGGGGACCGCCGATCGTCCAGACACCGGTGCCGTTGACGATGTAATTCTCGCTGTTCCGCTCGAAAGGCAGCTCAAATCGGGCCACGATGGGGGTGACGATTTTCTCAAACAGGGTTTCGGCCACTTCCTCACGGCTGACTTCCGGCTGATGAGGAACCGCAATAACGATTTTTTCCACCGCCACCGGGCGCCAGTCCTCGTAGCGAACCGTTACCTGGGACTTGCCATCGGGGCGAAGGAATGGGATGGCACGGTTCAGCCGTGCCTCATCAACCGCCCGAATAATCTGGTGGGCCATGGTAATGGGCAACGGCATGTATTGCGGCGTTTCGTTGGTGGCGTAGCCGAACATCATGCCCTGGTCCCCGGCGCCACCGGCATCCACCCCCACGGCAATTTCCGGCGATTGGCGGTGAATCTTTACAATCATCTCGCAATTGGAATCGAACTGATACACCGGATCATCGTAGCCAATTTCCCGAATCACCTCGCGGGCGATTTGCTCGTAATCGATGGAGGTGTTATCGGGAATGGACACCTCGCCGGCCAGAATGGTTGTATTGGTAGTCACCATGGTTTCGATGGCCGCCCGGTTCCGGCGGATGTCGCCGGGCAGGGTAAAAATGGCATCCACCATGGCATCGGAGATCGTATCGGCAACTTTGTCCGGGTGGCCGGCCGAAACCGACTCGGAAGTAAACAGAAAGCTTCGTTTCATTCAATATCCTCCAGATGAACTGCCGTGTTTAAGTTGACTTTGCCGGCGTCCCGGGACCTGGAAACGCCGCGGGTTGACGACGCCCGGCTGCCTGCCCTGGAAGGCCACCCAGCCATTTAGTCGGTCCATCGCCGGCATACGGCGCCGGCGCGCCAACTGGATGGCGTTCCTATTTTTTGCAAAAAACAAGGCCGAAATTTAGCGGCCAACCTCAGGGGATTCAAGGGGTATTGCAAAATAGAACCCGGCGGCGAACTCACCACTTCTTCGTGCAGGCGCAGCGGCGATTCAAAATCTGGCGCACCGATTACGCTCAGTTGGATGGTCTGGCGGGCACTTCCACAAACACCAGCCGGTCCAGGACGTTATTAGCACCAATGACCCGTTTGATGCGCAGTTTCACCACATCTCCCGGTTTCCGGGATTGCAGGATTTTCTCCAGGTCCTCCGGAGAGCTGACCACAGCGTCCTCCACCGAAACGATGACCTCGCCACTGCTGATCCCTGCGCGGTCCGCAGGGCTGTTGGTTCGCACC
>RFHE01000297.1 GCA_003696445.1 Calditrichota bacterium
GAAGGAAGTGTTTTTCGCCACAGAAATTTTCCCTACCTGTGCTTAAATTGCCTCTGTTTTTCTGAATCAATTAAACTGGGGAGTGGGACCATTGCATACCAGGCGATTAACCGTTGACGTGGACGATGTGGCCCGTTTGCGAAGCTTTTTTAAAGATCAGGCGTTCGATCCGGTTCAGTTTGCCGTCCTGTGCGAATATGCCGGCGCGCACGGCATCATGGCCAGCCTGCTGCCCGGTGGTGGGGGGCTCCAGCAGCGGGATGTGGAATTGATCAAGCAGGTTCACCAATCGTTTTTTAATCTCCATTTGCCTCTGGATAACGAGCACTGCAAGCTGGCGCTGAGCCTGAAGCCGGACATGGTGACCTTTGTCCAGACCAGCAAAGCGCACCCTGCGCCCGCCCCGCTGGAACCGGAATTTATTTTAACCGCCCTGCCGGAAGTGTTGCCCAATTTCCAGGCCAACAACATTGCGGTGGCCGTGTACATATCCCCTTCCATTGCCACGTTGAAGGAATTGACCAAAGTGCATATCGATTACGTGGAATTCGACTGCAATGGGCTGGCGCTGGCCGCGGATACCAACGAAGAGCTGGTGGCTCTGGACACGCTGCGTTCGGCGGTTTTTGCTGCCGCCAAACTGGGGCTGGGCGTCAATGTTTTTGGTGCCATCGAGTACGAGCACTTGCCGGCCCTGGCCGCCATCGGGCAGTTGGAGGATGTGACCATGGGACGGAGTCTGCTCCGGCGAGCCCTTCAGGTGGGCATCGATCGAGCGGTTCAGGAAGCCCTGAGGGGGTTGAACGCGGCCCGGTGAATAAAAAAATGGGGCAGTTGCGCTCCATGGGATGCAAAACGCGGGAGGTACGCCTCGCAGTCAGAGCGAACTGCCCCGGTGTTCAGCCGCCAATTTAAATTACAGCGCCTGCGCCGGGCCTTTGTGATGGAGGTTTTATTTTTTCAGCACATCTTTTAAATCAGGCCACTCACTCAAGGGCATCTCACTGGTTACCCGATGGGCGCCTAGCCGGGCGAATCGCTCGAAGGCCCGATCTGCTTCCTCCGAGTAATCAATGGCTCCAGGAACCACCACCGGCGAGGTACAGTCCTCCAGCAGATAGACCCGCCGGGCAAAATCTCGCTCCTTGACCCGCTGGTCGTTGAGAAAATCCTCCACCGTCCAGGCCACGCAATGGCTCTTGGCCTGTCCGGTAAAGATGACCGCATCGAACTGAAGCAGATGTTCAATCAGCGCGTGATTTTTTTCCGCTAGGGTGCGGCCATCGGCCCCGGTTTTGACTTCCGGACCCAGCGCCGAATAGTTTTCGGTCAGCGGATGGTTGCCCTTAATCTGAAACCGGGGCTGGGTGTAGCGGCAAATGCCATGGAAAAACAGGGCTTCCTCCACGGAGGACACCAGGGCGTGGCCGATGCCGCCAAGCATGGCGTGGTAGGGCCAGATGGTCAGCTGGTATTTGCCCTGAGCCTTGAGCTGGCGCGTGTAGTGCAACAGGTGCTTCTGGCCGCTTTCCGCATCCAGGCCCAGCACCGGCGCCACCGCCGGGTTAAACCGCCATTTGCCCTGCTCCACATCCTCTACCGAGACCAGCGTGTAGGGCTGGGGGTGTTCCCCGCGCTCGTTGACCAGAAAAATGGCATGAAAAATTTGAATGGCCTGGTGGGTGTCCAGGGTGGGGATGATCTCGGTAAGGTTAGCCAGATTCCGGTAGATGAACCGGCACAGGCGCACGTTGTCCTCCACCGCCCCCCGGCCGCTCCGGCCGGCCACAAACAGCTCAAAATCCGGCAGGCAGAAGGTATTCTGCACATCAACCAGTACCAGGGCAATTTTCACTTCATCGCTACCGGCTGGAGGAATCCGATGGGTATTACGCCATTTCACGGCCTGCTCGGCGCGCTCCTGGTAAGGCACGCGCCACACCTGACCGACCCGATCGGGATCGAAAAATTCCGGGACGGGCAATTCGCCAAACATGGGTATTGTCCTCCTTTTTGCTTGCCTGGTTTTTCCTTATTCACTTACTCACCAGCCAGAAGTGAGGTTCTGTCCAGAAGAAAAACTCCGCCTCGCCCGCGGTTAAGTTAGGGGACCCGGGGATGATTTAAAACAACTTTCCCCGCTGCCGGTACTTGCAATCGGTTCAGGAAAAAGCTATTTTGACTCGCAGCCATTCTGAACCGAAATGGGGAGACGGGTCTCATGTTCCTGGTGGACAAGATTGCCGAGGAGAAAATTCAGCAGGCCATGGCCGAGGGCAAATTCGATAATCTGTCCACCAGAGGTAAGCCTTACCGCATGGACGGCTACCTGTATCAGGATCCCGAAATCCGGGTGGTTACCAAGGTGCTGCGGGATCACAATTACCTGCCGGAAGTGTTTTACCTGCGCAAAAAAATCGAGGAGTTGGAAGCCCGGCTGGAGGCCCTGAGCGAACAGTTTACCGCCCTCTACGGCCGGCTGTTCAGCCGACTGGTGGAGCAGCTGGCCCTGGAGCCGGGGTATCCGCCGGAACAATTTCACCGGCATTTGGACAGGCACCGGCGCTTTCTGACCCTGCATTTAAAAATCTGGCTGGATCTTAGGGCCTCGTCGTCGCTACGGGAATTGCTGGAACATTTTCACCGCCAGCGAAGCCGTTTTCGCGACCAGTATCTTTCTCTGCAGGCGCGCCGGGCCGAACTGGTCGATTTGCACAATCAGGAAGTTTTGAGGCAGACCTTGAAGGAGAGGGATCGCTTTCGCATTCGCACAACGCTGGGCCGGGTATCTCTGCAGGAGTGCGCCGAGCGGTTCGACACTCGCTTCCCGGCACTGCCTCGAGTCGCCCGGCCTCGATCGGCTCTGTTCTGATTCCAGCTTCGGTCTGTCCTTTCACCCCCGCCATCAGGGAGGAGCCGGCCATGAAAAATTTGTTTAAGGCCACCCACATCTTCCGCTGCAACCACGAAGCGCACAACGGATTTTCCAGTGAAATGTCCGTTCACCACATATTAAATGTAAAACAGTGTTACCCGCACGGGTGCTTTTATTTGCGCGGCCGCTGCAAGCTGATGCTGAAGGGGAAAACCTGCTACCGGGGCTTCCAGGCCGTGGGCAAAAAGTGCGCCGGCTGCCGGTATCTGGAGGAACAGACCGTGCACTGCCAGCCGGAGCTGCAGATTTCTGCGCAAGAATTTAGCGACTTTGAAAGGCGTCTGGAGGCTTTTCGGGAATGGTTGGACGAACATGAGGGCAGGGAGCTGGATATTCAGGGCCGGATTGCCGGGGTGAAGCCGCTGCTGGAGAAGCAGATTTTGCCGCACGGGGAGCGGTTGGCTCTGCGGGGGGTTCTGCTGAGCTTCGATTCCATCTATCTGGACCGCACCTTGCTGGAGGACCGGGCCTTTGTGCGAGTGAGTGCCGGCCAGCAGCGTCGATTTGCTTTTGCCCGCGGCATGAGCCTGTGGGCGCGGGCCACGCTTCACCTGGACCGCGGGCGGTTTGTGTTAAGCCGCTTGCGCCAGGTGGACATCGAATCCCCCGGCGAACCGCCGGAATGGAGCGAGTCCCGTGCCCGCGTGGTGCTGCGCACCGCGACCCACCTGCCGGTGCAGTTGCCGCCCTGCCACCGTTGCCCCTCCGGCACCCTGGTGGATGTGACGGACCAGCGGGAGGGAGTGAAAAACTACCGCCATCTCTACTGCCTGCAGGGGCAAAAAGACCCCTTCAACTGCCCTCAGTTTTTAAGCCTTTCCCGGCAGCTGGAAGCCGACAACGGCCACCCCCGGCCAGCCTGCCTGCAACGAAATGTGATTATCTATTGACTTGGCTGAACTGTTTTGTGAATTTAAAAACGCTTAGGCTCCGTGGGGGTGGGGGCTTGCTTGAGCTCCCTGAGAAATACCCTTCGAACCTGATCTGGGTAATACCAGCGTAGGGAAACGGAGCCCGGAAAGA
>RFHE01000298.1 GCA_003696445.1 Calditrichota bacterium
ACTACCATGCGGGCGGCCATACTCCCCTGGATGAACTGGTAAATTTTGTAGAAAATGAAGGCAACCAGCAAAATATCCAGCACATCCACCAGCCCAACGGTAAGAAAACCGATCTTAAAGAGCATTGTGAGTTACCTCATCGAACCAGTTTGAAAGTCCATGGCGGAGATTCTATTCAAACCACCTTAAGGTTGCAGGCCCTGCAGTTCGTTTTCCAGCCATCTCGATTCATCGTTCAACTCACTCCCTCCTGGGCTGCGGGGGGAATTTTCTTTTCAAGAACCGCCCGCAACGTGTCCAGCGCTTCCACGGTGGGCCGCACATCATGGACGCGGAACACCCGGACGCCCTGGAGGGCGGAAAAAATGGTCACGGAAAGGTTGCCGTAAAGCCGATCAGCCGGCGGCACGTCGAGCAAGCGCCCCAGAAAGGACTTCCGGGAGGTGCCCAGCAAAATCGGGTAGCCCAGCGAGCGAAATTCTCCGATCCGCCGAATCAGTTCAAAATTATCCTCCCAGCGTTTGCCGAAGCCAATGCCGGGATCCACCAGGAGCTGCTCAATGCCCTGCGCTCTGGCTCGAGCCACCGCCCGGAAAAGAAACTCGAAAACCTCTTCCACCAGATGCGTGTACTGGGGATTGCGCTGCATGTTCTGCGGGGTCCCCTGAATGTGCATCAGCACCAGCGGCACCTGGTAGTCGGCCACAACGTCCGCCATGTGCGGATCGAAGTTCAGCCCACTGATATCGTTAATGAGATGGGCGCCGGCTTCCAGGGCCTGACGGGCGACTACGCTCTTGTAGGTGTCCACCGACACCAGGCATTGTCCTTCCGACACCAGCGCTTCTACCACCGGCCCGATTCGGCGCCATTCCTCTTCTGCGCTCACCGGCTCGGCCCCGGGACGGGTGGATTCACCACCCACATCAATAATGGCTGCACCCTGGGCAATCATCTCCCTGGCCCGGGCCAGTGCCCGATCGGTTTCCAGAAACCGACCGCCATCGGAGAAACTATCCGGTGTCACATTCAGAATGCCCATGACCAATGGTCGATCCAGCACAAGTTCCTTGTGCCGACAGCGGAAGACCCAGCGGCTGCGCTGAAAATGCGACCAGGCCTGTTGAAAGGCCGCCAGTTCGGCGGGTTCAGACCCGCCCCGCCCTTCACCTTCGATGTTCCCGGCGGTTTCTTTTTGCAAAACAGTGCGGGGGACAAAAGCCAGCACATCTCGCCTCTCGCCACCGGTCCGCCGCCCCGCCGCCAGCAGGCACCCCCCTCGATGGCTGAGCCACTGCTCCAATCGGCGTACGCCGTGCGTCGAATCGGTCAATCGGCCGGCAAAGGCCACCAGCTCCGGGCGCGCCCGCCAGGGCCGAAGCTGGGCCGGCGAACACCCAACCCGCGCCGCTTCAGCCATCCAATCCTGCTCATTTAATCCGTTCAGCACCCGCATCACCGGCCGGAGCCTCCCCTTTCTCCACTTTTCGGCGCCTGAGCAGCCAGCGCCTCCAGACACATGCGAATGCCCTTCATGGCCTGGAGTGCGTAATAATCGTCCTCGCCGGTTTTGTGGCGCACCCGATAGCGGTATTCGGCCAGCGCTCGCCGGCAGTCCCCCCGACGCCGGTAAATCTCCCCCAGGTACAGATGGGCATCCAGATAATCGTCCAGTGCAATGGCTTCCTTAAAATAGCGCTCGGCTTCCTCCAGGCGGTTCTGGTGAAAGTACGTCGCACCGATGTTAAATTTAATCACTGGATTGTGGGGATCCAGCGAATCGGCCCGGAAAAAGGCTTCCAGCGCTTTCTTACGATCCAGCGTCAGATAGTAGTATTTCCCCATCAGGTTCCAGGCCCGAGCCGAAGTGGGCACCATCTCCAGGTAATGCTGCAAAAAATCTCGCGCCCGCAGGCTGCGCGAACCCAGGTGGGGCCCGAAAATCAGCTTCTGATCGCCGAAATCGATCAAGGCGTCCTCATCCAGGGGGCAAACGGTGAGCAAATATTCATACAGGGCGTTCCGATCGGCAAAGCCCAGGTCCTGATACCGGCTGGGATGCAGCAGCACCAGGTCTTCCAGCACCTCGGCGTCGTAGGGATCCAGCGCGTAGGCCTGTTTGAGGAACGGTTCCGCCTGGTCAAATTTTTCTTCGGTGAGGAACGCTTCGCCAATCATCAGATTCAACCGAACGTTGGTCAGGGCGGCAGCCGTATCCCGGCGAGCCATTTCCAGCAGACCAGCCTGGGCCTCCCGCAAAAGGCGAACCCAGGGCTGGTTTTCCCGATTCTTGGCGGTTTGAATGCCGCTCGTGTTCAGGGCTTGGCGGCGAAGCCGGGCCGCCAGACGAATCTGGGCGTAGTAACGCCACTGCCGGTACATCGGCTCCTCCGGGGCCTGTCGGGCCAGGGCAGCGAAGCGTTCACGGGCCTGGCCGTAGCGGCCGGTATGAAACAGGTGCCGGGCCCGGAAAAACGCCAGCGGTAATTTGAGCCAATCGGTCCCATTCCGGGTAAGGGGCAGGGTTTTGTCCAGCTGAGGCTGAAGGGCCCGCCATACCTCCTGCAGGCCGTTGCCGGGCACGGTGATGGTCGCCTCGCCGGTCACCTTGCCTGAGGGAAACCGCCGTTTCTGGAGAACGATTCGCACGCTCTGCCCCTCTTGCACCAGATGCAGGTACACAAACTGGTGAATCGGCATGGTTCTGGCAACCTGCCAGCAGGCCGGGCTCATGGCCGAATCGCAGGGCAGCCCGGCAAAGTGAAACCACCAGGGCCGGAAAAACACCTTCCCTCCCCCTTGATGGGAAGCGACCGCCTCACCCAGTATTTGATCGAGAGCCAGGCTCAGGGGAAGCAGCGATTCGCTCTCCGCGTCCACCATCACGCCGTAGCGTTGCACGATGCGCGGCGGAGGGTTTTGCAACCACAGAAACGCGTATCCCAGCGTGCTGGCCACAAAGCAAATCAGACTCCAGCGCACCAGGTGACGGCGGGTAAACAGTTCACTGGCCCGGTACAGGAAGAGTAAAATGAACGCCTCGGCCGCCAGCACCACCAGATAGAGATAGATGCCGCCGGGCACATTTCCAGAAAGATAACGAATCCAGATGTCCATTCCTCAGCACCATCGTTTTCGTTGCCCGGTTTGTAACCGAAGCACCTCACCGATTCAGCGCGAGCGACCCGCGTGAGCTAACAACTGCAGGTGGCGTTCCTCCAATTGTCCGAGAACGGTGCGGGTAGCAACCCGGGCGCCGTGCTTGCGCTCCCCGCGCATGCTCAGGCACAGGTGCTGGGCCTGCACCTGCACCAGCACACCCTCCGGAGCGAGGGCCTGATAAATCGCCTGGGCAATCTGCTGGGTGAGCCGCTCCTGAATCTGAGGCCGGCGAGCCAGCGTTTCCACGACCTTGGCCAGACTAGAGAATCCCGCTACCTGCCCGTTGCGTGGCACGTAAAGCAGATCCACCGTGCCGAAAAACGGCAGCAGGTGGTGTTCACAGAGGGAGTAAAAGGAGAGGTCGCGGA
>RFHE01000299.1 GCA_003696445.1 Calditrichota bacterium
CCTTCGCCCCCTCTCTTGCAAGAGAGGGGGTTGGGGGGTGAGTTGATTTAAGTCCCACGCCAGTGAAACAGTTGTTTGCATAAAATTACAGTCTTCCTAGGTTTTTAGACAGCCCCGGTTGGGGGCTGAGTTGATTTAAGTCCCACGCCATTGAAAAAGTTGTTTGCATAAATTTACAGTCTTCCCGTCTTTTTAAACAGCCCCGGTTGGGGGGTGAGTTGACTTAAGTCCCATGCAAGGGAAACAGGTGTTTGCATAAAAATACATCAACGCAGGCTTTTTAGACGGCCCCTTTCCGCAAAAGCGACCTTTTTCACCCTTTCCCCAAACATGCAGGCCACTTACCGGGTGCCTTCAGCCTCCTCGTACGCCTGATTGCGAACCATTTTCTTTACATCGTACGGCGCCGGTTCGCCGCCCAACCAGCGATGAAACCAGTCCAGGTGGGCATTGTAGTACAGCGGCATGGATTTCACGTAATTCGGCCAGTGGCCGTCGTTCTTAAACACAATCAGCCGGGAAGGCACGCCCATTTTTTGCAGCGCGGTAAAGAACTCCAGACTCTGCGTGTAACTCACCCGAAAATCTTTTTCGCCGGTAATCACCAGACAGGGCGTTTTAAACTGTTTTGCGAACTTGTGCGGGGACCACGTTTCGTAATCGGGGGAGTCCCAGGGGGTGCCGCCCAGGTCCCACTGCGGGAACCAGAGCTCTTCGGTCGCCCCGTAAAACGAGGTCAGATCGTACACACCCATCATGGCGGCGATGGCTTTAAAGCGGGTGGTGTGCCCCTCCAGCCACATCATCATGTAGCCGCCGTAGGACCAACCCATGGCGCCCATGCGGTTCTCGTCCACGTAAGGCAGGCGGGCCAGCGAGTCGGCCACGGCCATCACATCCTGATAGACCTTACCGCCCCAGTCCCGGCTGATGGCGGCGGTAAAGTCCTGGCCATAGCCCACCGAACCATGGGGATTGGGGAAGGCCACAATGTAGCCGGCGCCCGGGTAAACCTGCCAGTCCCCGCGAAAAGCGTCCGCCCACATACCCTGCGGGCCGCCGTGAACATTCAAGATGAGCGGATATTTTTTTGAAGGATCAAAGTTGTGTGGCTTGACAATGAAGGTGTGGATCTTCTTGCCGGTGGGAGAGGGTATCCACATCTCCTCGGCCGGGCGAATATCCACTTCATCTTCGATGGGCTTGTTGAAAAAGGTAAGACGTTTGACGTCCTCGCCGTTGCGGTTGCACCGCCACACTTCCCGGGGTTCCCCCACCGAACGGCGCAGCAGCACCAGCCAGCGCCCATTGGGCGAAATCTGAAATTGATCGATGGTTTTCAGGTCCACCACCTGGCGTACCTTCCGTTCCTTTAAGCTGACCCGGAACAGCGGCACGTGCCCCTTCACTTCCGCTGTGAAATAGAGGCTGCGGGAGTCCGGCGCCCAGGCGATCTGTTCGACCCAGTAATCGAAATCTTCGGTCAGCACCATGGTTTCCTTTTTCTGCCGATCGTAAACGGCCAGGCGAAACCGATCCGATTCGTACGTGGGAATGGTTTGCATTCGATAAGCGATGTAGCGGCCGTTCGGTGAGTACACCGGATCCCCGTCGTAGGCCTCGTTCTCGTCGGTCAAGTTAACCGCCGGGCCGCCCGTCAGCGGGACCAGCCACAGATCCTTGTTGGTGGTCTCGTATTCGTTGCTGTCGTGGTTAGAGACGTAACACAATTCGGTCCCGTCCGGGGAAATGGCAAAGCCATTGCCCCCGCCCAGGCTGAAGCTGGGCGCATCGTAATCCCCGGGGGTCAGATCGGTGAGCGATTCATTCTCCAGGTCGAAGACAAACGTGTGGGTGCGCTTGCCGTCCTTCCAGAAATTCCAGTGCCGGTAAAACAACCGATCGGCCAGGTGGGCCTGAATCGGTCCTTCTTTCATGCTCTGGTCAATCTCTTTGTTGCAGTCGTCGTCCGCACCGCATTCCGGGAACACCGCAGTGGAGAAGACGATCTTTTTTCCGTCCGGCGTCCAGGTAGGATTGGAAACGCCCATGGAAAAGTGGGTCAGCTGGCGGGGTTCGCCACCTTCCAGGGGCAACAGCCAGGCCTGGGGCCCTTCCTTGCGGGTGGAAACGAAGAGCAGGCTCTTGCCGTCCGGCGACCAACGTGGGTGGTAATCGGCCGCCTCCGAACGGGTCAATTGCCGCAGATTGCTTCCATCCGCATCCATTACGTAAATGTCCGAGTTGCGTTTGCCTTTGTGCAGAAAATACTCGGTGACCACAAAGGCGATTTTCTTCCCATCCGGGCTGATCTGTACATCGCCCACGCCTTTCAACCGGTACAGATCGTCCAGAGTAAACGGCTTTTTTTGTGCAAAAAGTTGCCCGAGGCTCAACAGGAGAATGAGCGGGGGAATAAGCCAGGAAATGCGCTTCATGATGCCTCCTCTATTTTTGCCAAAATTTGACTCAAACTATTTTTTCGGTTCGGGAAATGCAACCCGGTTCTGAAAAAGGAAAGCGCAGCAGAGGGCCGGAAAACGAGGCCGGCGGAAGCCCGAGGAGGGTATCCAGCAACGGCTTTCCGGCAGCGCCGGGGAGTCAGAAGTAACGGATGAGCTGGAAAAACAGGGCGGTGGGGTAGTACCAGTATTCTTCCAGGGGATCCCCGTAGGTGGCCTGGACGGCCAGGGTCAGGTCCAGATTAGCCGTTGCGGACAGTTGCAGCCCGCTGTTGAGGAAGCCGCTGCCGTCCACCAGATTCGCGTTCCAGTTGAAGTTGACGGCCAGCAAGGGATGAAGCTGGTAGGCCAGGCGGGCGAACAGGTACCAGCGATTGAGATTGAGAATTTCCCCGCGCAGGAGCCGATCCAGCTGGTACTCGGCAGGGGAGCGGCGCCCTTCGCCGTTGTAATGTAGTTCCAGCAGGCCGTAAAGCTTGGGGTTCAGCTGGTGGTCGATCCCCAGGATCCACTTGAGAAAAGGATGGGCCGCCCCGCCGGAAGCGGTGGCCAGGAGCCATTCGCCGCGCACCCCGGCCTGACCCAGGTTACCGGCAAAATCCCCGCCCAGCACCCAGCGCCGTTCAAAGAGGCCGCTCATCAGCGCCACATCGTACTGGCCGAAATGGGTGTGATAGCGCAGGGCTGCACTGGCCTTGTCGAAATGCTTCTGCGGCTGGAACACCACCTCCAGGTCCGAGAACGGGCCGTGGTACCATTTCAGGGAGATCAGATCCGCCCCGTCGCGTTCGATGCGGTCGAAGGCGGCCGGGTTGAGGGGATTGAACAGGTCGGTGGGATTCCAGATGCGCCCGCTGCCCCAGGCAATGCGCTGGCGCCCCACTGTGAGCCGGTAGCTGAGACCCTCCACCCGGAGGAAAGCCCGATCGACGAAATGGGTCAATTGAAACCGGTTTTCCCGAACCGGCGACCAGATGGCGCGAACCAGTTGCCGCCGGGTTTTCTGCGGCACGGGCAGAAACAGCGCCGGGTGATTCAGGTAGAGGGCATCCAGTTCGTACTCCAGTTGGAACCAGAGGGCCGCGCTGACTTCCAGCCGGGGTCGTAGCCGAAGCCGGGACAGATTCAGCCACAGGGAGCTGCTCCGCCCGGTCAGCTGGCCGAACCCGCTGGCAAACGACTCGCGAACCAGCAGATTGCTCAGATAGCCGCTGAACCGAATGTCCGGAGAGCTGGACCTGCCCGCCCCCCAGCACAGCAGCAGGCCCAGAAGCGGAACCACCAGGTACGGCGGGTTGCGGTGAGCCGGCCTGCTCATGGCGAGTCCTGCAGCCGGTCCTCGACGATCTGCCCGTCCCGCAGCAAGATGACCCGCCTGGCCCGTGCCATCACCTGCGGATCGTGGGAGGAAAACAGAAAGGTGATGCCTTTTTTCTGGTTCATCTCGGCCATCAGGTCCAGCAGGCGGGCACCGGTTTCCGAATCCAGGTTGGCGGTCGGTTCATCGGCCAGCACCAGGGCCGGGGTGTTAATGATGGCCCGCGCGACGGCCACCCGTTGCTGCTGGCCGCCGCTCATTTCTCCCGGACGCTTGTCGGCCAGCTCGGCAATGCCCAGTTCCTCCATCAGGGCCAGCGCCCGCCGCCGCCTTTCCCGCTCGGGTACCCCGGAAAGCATCATGGTAAATTCAATGTTCTCCAGCGCGGTGAGCACGGGAATCAGGTTGTAGGCCTGAAAAACGAAACCGATTTTTCTGAGCCGAAGATCGGCCAGTTCCCGGCGGGATTTCTGGGCCAAATCCTCGCCTTCAAAAATCACCCGGCCGCGGGTGGGGCGGTCCAGTGCCCCCAGCATGTTGAGCAGCGTGGTCTTCCCGGATCCAGACGGACCGGCCACCACGCTGAATTCACCCCGGGAAAGGCTGAAATCCACCCCCCGCAGCGCCACCACCGGCACCTTATTGTCCTGGTAGATTTTCTCCAGCCGCTCGCAACGGACGATTTCCTCACCCCCTGTGCCGGCAGGCGATGCTCCCTGTAGCGCATTTTCGATGTTGTGCATTGATCCTCAATCCCCGTGTTGGCGACGTTTCTTTTTCCCGTTTCATCGGACGGTTCCAGGCCTCAGCTGAAGCGCAGGGCCTCCACCGGTTGCAGGCGAACAGCCCGATAGGCCGGGTACATGGCTCCCAGGACCGAAAAAGTGGGGACCAGCAACCCGGCCATCACAAAGGTTCCG
>RFHE01000300.1 GCA_003696445.1 Calditrichota bacterium
AGACCATGACCATCCCGGTAGCGATTGAACTGGTGGCTGGAGCCCAGGTAAAAGGCGGAGAAGGCATTCAGTTTAAAGGTGAGCAGAGGATCGATCTGCAGGTGTTGAGTGAACTGGTTGTACTGGGCAAAAACCCGGAGAAACAACTGGCGGGTAAACTGGTAGTTGATGCGGGTCAAAATGAGATACCCGCTGAAGATGAAGCCGGGTTGGTCCGGCCAGCGCATGTCGCTGAACTGGTAGTTTAGATCCATAACCAGCCGCGAGGAAGGTTTTACGGTCAAAAACAGCTCCACGCTTCGATATCGGCCCAGAACCGGGGGATCTATGGTGCGGGCGATGGATCGGCCCAGGGTCGCTTCCATGCCGAAGCCCAGCGTTTTAAATGCCTGGCTCTCCAGGCCCAGGCTCCAGCGCCGGATCCCGGGGAAGTCCCGGCCTCGAAATCGTTCCCGACTGATTAGATAACGCATCGACAGGGCGGTTTGCCCCTTAAAAGTTGCCTCCAGCCTGGGCATCAGCCACTGGTCTTTACGCAGGCCGTCAAAATTCCACTCCCGCCCCGTCATCACATTAAATTCCAATTGATCGAGCAAAGGTGTGGTCGGGTAAAGGATGATACCGGAGCGAAGGAAAAGTTTGCGGATGTTGTTCTGGGTGATGAACCCATTGTCCGCCCGGAAGGTTGGGCTGAATTGCCGGTAGGTGGCATTGAATTCAAAATGGCGTCCCTCCCGGAGCAGCCTCAGGTAGCCGGCATGGCCGTTAAAGGTTTCGCCGTCAAAGTCTGCGCTATGGCCGCTGGAGCCCAGCGGTAAGCCATTAATGCTCCGGCTCAGGCTGGTGTCCTGCGGCTCGCTGGTTCGGCTGAACATCCACTGCGCTTCCAGTCGGTAAGGCCGCCAGCGGCCGCGAAGCTGCCAGCGCAAATCCAGCCCGGCGGTGCTGTTGTACCCCCCACCCTCCAGCCGGCGATCGGTGAGCAATACCCCGATGTGATTATCTTCCCCAAAGGTGCGCCTTACCCGCAAAATATTGGACGTGCTCCGTCCGACTTCCAGAAAACCGCTTTGCTCTTCCATGGGCACAATCATCGGGCTGTGCTGGTCCACCGCGCCGATGTAACCCAGGCTCAATTGATTGCGCCGCAGGGTAAGCTTGGCTGCTGCAATGGGATCGTTGATCATGCGCGTGTAAACGGCGTTAATCCAGGAACCGAACAGGTCGCTGCCCTCCTGGAAAAAAGGGCGTTTTTCTTTTTAGAACAGGGCAAAGGTGGTGTTGACGTCCACCTGATCGGCGTCGGCTTCCACCTGGCTGAAATCCGGGTTGATGGTAAAATCCACCACGCTGGTGGACGAGAGACCGTACTTCAGATTGAGGGAGGGCTCGCTATGCACCGCCCCGTGGTTAAGGCCGGACTCGGGGTCCTGGCTATTGGAAATCACGCTGCTCTGGCTGCTGACCAGGGCCGGCAAAAGCTCCACCTGCCGGCCGCTGTGCACACCTCGAATGCCTTTTAAATAGCCAAACTGACACAGCACACAAGGGTCATCCCGGCTGATGGCCGCCCAGCTGTACTGGCGGCGGCTGTCCCGTGGATGGTTGACAAACAAATTCATTCGCCAGGTTTGTTCCTCGGTGTTGGGAAAACGAAGGCTGCGGAAGGGAATGGCCATTTCCACCTGGTAGCCATCGGCGGTGATTTTGCCACGGGATTTGAAGATCAGATCAAATCCGGGATCCTCGCCGGTACTGGCCGAGCGCAGGACGTCCGCCTGGATGCCCAGGGGATTGGCAAAGATTTCGTATGCCCAGGCCCCCCGTCCGAAAGGGTCCAGTAAGATGCCTACAAAATCATCCTGGAAGATCTGGTCTCGGTCCCGCAGAGAGTAGCGGATTTTTTGAGGATCGTCCTGAATACGAAACGCCAGATAAAGGTTGTTTTCGTCGTAGGTAAGCCAGGCCTCAATGTGGATGGGGGGAGGGGTTAAATCCCCGGGGAATATCTCCACAAAATGATTGGCTCGCGCAGCACTGCGCCAGCCGGGATCATCCAGCTCTCCATCGATTGTAATCGGCCCCGCTGCAGGGTTAATCTGCAGAACCGGGCGAAATCTGGGGGTGAAGGTTTGTTTGCTGCTGCCCGCCGGCTGAGCAAATAAAGTCATGGTCCAGACCAGAAAGAGAACAAATAGAAGAACGACTTTCCGCACCGTATCCATCTTCCTTTTCCACTGTTTTTTGCCCCATTCATCGCCTGATACGGCAGCCATGTTTTCAAAGTTACCTGATGTTTTTAATTTTTCTACCAACCCGAGGGGCGTTAAGCAGGCAACGGCGGCCAACGGGATTGGCTGCCACCAAAAAGGCTGAGTGCACAAATCTGAAAAACAGAGTGGGCGGCAGGGGCCCGCGAATGTTTGTCCAATCGGGCCAAAGGAGCCTCAATGTTTCGCCCAGCCACTTCCATTGGAAATAGGGAATGGAAACTCACCCCCCTTGCGCTACTTTTGGGAAATAGAGGCGGTGAGTTGTTTTTTTTCAACCCATTGCTCGCGAAAGCCTTAGGTGCCTTAAAAATCGGCACCGCTGCCCTATCGGACAGCCCGCGCCCCTACCCTCCAAGAATGTTAGACCCACCTGTTAGAGCCCGCTTCCTTTTCGTTTAGGCTCGGTGTCTGTCTTCTTGGACCCTCCTGCCCCTGACCGCTGAAATGAACCCTGGCCGCCCTTCCGGAAAAGGGAAGCAAGGATTACTTGTCGGCGTTCTGGGCATCTACCACAGCAATGGCAGTCATGTGAACCACATCGATTTCATCAAAATCGCCGATTTGAAGCACGTGCACCGGCTTGCGCATGCCCATCAGCACCGGCCCGATGGCCTCTGCTTTGGCCAGCCGTTGAACCAGCTTTACCGCAACATTACCCGCTTCCAAATCTGGAAAGATGAGCACATTGGCACCACCCTTGCCAGCCAGCGTGGAAAAGGGATAAATCTGATCCAGGATTTCCGGTACCACGGCTGTATCGGCCTGCATTTCTCCATCCACTAGCAAATCCGGATCGGTTTGTTCCAGGATTTGGCGAGCCCGAATCATTTTTTCGGCCAGCGGATGGCGGCTGCTGCCAAAATTGGAGAAGGAAACCAGCGCAATCCGCGGTTCCATGCCGAAACGTTTCACTTCCGTGGCAGTTAGACGGGTGATTTCGGCAATGGTCTCTGCATCCGGTTCAATATTCACGGTGGCATCGGCGAAAAAGAAAACCCGATCCCCCACCACCAGCATGTAAAAGCTGGCCACCCGATTGACCCCTGGCCTTACCCCGATGACCTGCAGGGCAGGCCGAATGGTGTCCGGGTAGTGTTGCGTGAGGCCACTGACCAGGCCGTCCGCATCGCCCATGTGGACCATCATGCTCCCAAAATAATTGGGTTTGCGAATCCACTGTTGTGCCTCGCTGCGCACCAACCCTTTCCGTTTTCGCAGCCGGTAAAGCTCTTCGGCATAGGCCTCAATTTTATCAGAACGATCGGGATCCACAATGGTTATCGCTGGCAGCATGTTTTGCAGGCGCAAAGTCTCCAGCTTCTGTTCGATAACCTCTTTTCTGCCCAGCAAAATGGGGTGTGCCATGCCCTCATCCAGAATGATTTCGCAGGCCTTCAAAATGGTTTCCTGTTCCCCTTCCGGGTAAACAATGCGTTTGGGGTCCTTGCGTGCCTTATTGATGATGCCTCGCATAACCTGCCTGGACATGCCCAAGCGGGCTTCCAGTTGCTCGCGATAGCGATCCAGGTCGATTTGTTTGCCTGCCACCCCGCTTGCCATGGCAGCCTGGGCCACAGCGCTGGCCTCCCATAACAGGACGCGCGGATCAAACGGTTTGGGGATGATGTAATCGGGCCCAAATTCCAGATGATCCAGCCGGTAAGCCTTGAGCACGGAATAGGGGACCGGTTCGCGGGCCAGGCGGGCCAGAGCATGGGCGGCGGCTACCTTCATGGTCTCGTTAATCTTGCGTGCCTGGACGTCCAGAGCGCCCCGGAAAATAAAAGGAAAACCCAGTACGTTGTTTACCTGATTGGGATAATCGCTGCGTCCGGTCGCGACGATGGCATCGGGACGAGCCGCTTTGGCCTCTTCGTAGGAAATTTCTGGAACGGGATTAGCCAGTGCAAAAATGATCGGTTGCTCGGCCATGCTGCGCACCATTTCCCGGGTGAGCAAATTGGCTACCGACACACCCAGGAACACGTCCGCCCCGCGCAGGGCCTGTTCCAGGGTCAAATCCCCGCGGTCGATGGCAAATTCCATTTTATAAGGATTCATGCCTTCTCGGCGTTCGCGATGGATTACCCCTTTGCTGTCGAACATGATAATGTTTTCTTTACGCACGCCCAATTGGACGTAAAAGCGCGCACAGGCAATGCCGGCAGCACCGGCGCCAACGATGACCACCCGAATTTGATCGATCTTTTTTCCCGTCAACTCCAGCGCATTGAGCAGACCCGCTCCGGAAATAATGGCCGTCCCATGCTGATCGTCGTGGAACACGGGAATGTTCATGATGTCTTTCAACTTTTCTTCGATGTAAAAGCACTCCGGGGCTTTAATGTCCTCCAAGTTGATGCCGCCGAACGTCGGTTCCAGCAATTTCACTGTGCGGATCACTTCTTCAGGATCGTGGGTATCCAGCTCCAGATCGTACACATCGATGTCGGCAAACCGTTTAAAAAGGACTGCTTTGCCTTCCATCACCGGTTTTCCAGCCAGGGCTCCGATATCGCCCAATCCAAGGACGGCCGTCCCATTACTGACCACCGCTACCAGATTGCCTTTGTTGGTGTACTGAAAAACCAGGGCCGGATCCCGTTGTATTTCCCGGCAGGGCTCGGCTACCCCGGGTGTGTAGGCTAGGGAAAGATCCCTTTGGGTAATGCACGGCTTGGTAATGGAGATCTCCAGCTTTCCGGGGCGTCCCCGCCGGTGGTATTCCAGTGCTTCCTCGCGCAGGCTCATCTCGCCCTCCTCTTGCAATTTGGTTCAAACGAAAACGGGCTTTCCGGCTCGTTTCCCTGGGAGGCTTTGAGCAGGCGGCCTATTAGCCTGGGAACCGGAAAGCCCGATTGTTACTCTATCCATTTAAGTTTAGGCTATACCACGCAAGCGAATGGCCTCGGCGACTCGGGAAACGGCCACCACATAAGCTGCAGTGCGCGGATCGACCCGATATTTGTCGGCAGCCCGTTCAACTTCCCAGAAGGATTGGGTCATCGTTTTATCCAGCAAAGCCTGTACATGACTCAAATCCCAGTAAAAATTGGACAGATTCTGTACCCATTCAAAATAGGACACAGTGACTCCACCGGCATTACACAGAAAATCGGGGATCACAAACACGCCGCGCTCGTGCAGAATGAGATCAGCTTGTGGCGTGGTGGGGCCGTTAGCCAGTTCGGCCACAATTTTAGCCTGGATGCGGCCGGCATTTTCCCCGGTAATCTGATTTTCCAGAGCCGCCGGGCAGAGAATATCCACGTCCAGCTCTAGGAGTTCGGGATTGCTGATTGAAGTTGCACCGGGAAAATCCACCACCGAACCGGTTTCTCGCTTGTGTTTTTCCACGGCTTGGGGATCCAGACCGGCACGATTAATAATGCCACCCCGGGAATCGCTTACCGCCACCAATTTTGCTCCTGCATCGTGCAGAAAACGGGCGATAAATCGGCCGGCATTCCCGTAGCCCTGAACGGCAAAGGTGGCGTTGTGCAGGCTCAGTTTCAGCTTTTTAGCCGCCTCGCGAATGGTGTAAAAGGCACCTTTTGCTGTGGCGCTGTCCCGGCCTTCTGAACCGCCGATGGGCAAGGGCTTTCCGGTGACTACCCCGGGCACATAGTATCCACGCAGCTTGGCGTATTCATCAGCCATCCAGGCCATCACCTGGGGGTTGGTGTACACATCCGGTGCAGGGATGTCTTTCTCCGGTCCCAGAATTCGGCCGACCTGATCCACATAGCCCCGGCTCAAACGCTCCAGCTCGCCCATGCTCATTTCTTTAGGATTGCAAATTATCCCGCCTTTGCCACCGCCCAGCGGCAGGTCCATTAAAGCGGTTTTCCAGGTCATCCAGGCGGCCAGGGCGCGAACCGTATCAATGGTTTCTTCGGGATGAAAACGAATGCCCCCTTTGCAGGGCCCCCGGGCATCGTTGTATTGCACGCGAAATCCTTTAAAAACCCGGATGGTGCCGTCATCCATACGCACAGGAATGGACACATGCAGCTCTCGCATCGGTTCGCGCAGAATGGCATGAATGCCTGGATCCAATTTCATCACTTCGGCTGCCCGGTCCAGCTGCTGCTGGGCAATCTGGAAAGGATTAAGCTTCTGCTTCTCGGCCATTTTGAATACCTCCTGAATAAGTGGTTTGATTAAAACGCCTGGTTGGATTGATGACAGTGAGGGGAAGATTGCCTTGAGTGTTGAACTGTAAAGCCTCCGGCAAAGCCGCTAATTGTGCTCTTTTGAGCGGACACATTGGATCGGCTCCTGTTCCCACTTCCGCTTGACAACAAAATGTAAAATTCCTCTCAGACTAAATTCCATGAGCTGCATCAGCCGAAACAGTGATTCTGCTCAGGTTTTTGGGATGAAAGTGATCACTTTTTCTAATCAGTGTGAGGCAAAGATGGATCGGCTTCCATTGGATGTCAATATGCTACACAGGACCACGTCTTTCAGGGGGCTAATCAAAAAGTGGAACAACGTTTTTTGTTTCTGGGGCTGTCTGAAAAGTTAGGAAGACTGTAATTTTATGCAAACAACTGTTTCACTGGCGTGGGACTTAAATCAACTCACCCCCCAACCCCCTCTCTTGCAAGAGAGGGGGCGAAGG